>JAJRVK010000009.1 GCA_024277315.1 archaeon
CGATGTCTTTCCCCTCTTCTTTCAGGTAGTATCTGCACCTCGGGTTCTGACATGTGATGTCTGTACTGCTCCTTGGTCTGGCCATATATGGGGATAGTATTTCTCCTATATAAATTATGCGGTCCATTCAAGGACAGTACCAAATAATGAAATGAAAAATGAAAGATAATGGGTTTTAGGGACTTCTCAATATCTGTTCCTGTTGTATCCGCTTCCGCCTCTTCCACCGAAATTATTCCTTTTTCTCCGGTATTCGTTGTACTCGTACTCCTTATCGCTCATATCGAGGCTTTCGTTAACTTCGCCGACATCCTCGTCGATGACCTCTTTCGAGCCGTACTTTCCAACATTCAGTCTCATGTGCCCCTGCACGAGTGAGATGTATCCGTTGCTCACGAACAGGGTATCTCCCTCGTTTATGCCATTTATCTGGTCTTCCCAGAGGGACATCGTGACTACTCCGGTATCGTCCCCGACGACGGCCTCCGTAACCTTTTTCGGTGGTCCGTACCTCGAGGGTATTTCTTTCGTCTCGCCTATCTTGACGACCTTTACCTTCAGGTTTATCCTGTTGTGATTAGGTGTCAGGTCGCTTACTTTTACTTCTATTGGTTCTTCCATGTCTGTTTCTCCTTTTTTCTTTTGCCTACAAAAGGCAATATTGCATGAGATATCATAGTATATATAGGTTTTTATTGCAAAAATATATTCTTTGAGTCTGATATGGAATAACACATTTATCCGATATCTTTATTTACTCTCCGTTTCCCCTTTCTGTCATATACAGGTGTGAAAATGTCAAGAAGAAGAAAAAAGATGCCTGATTTCGGTGAAAATGACATCAACGGCGGAAGAAATAGGAAAAATATGGCCGTCTTTCTGGCATTGGTCTTGGTGATCTCCGGAATCGGTGCCGCATCGGCTTACTGGCTGATAGAGGGGGGAGGTGGAGGTAGCGTTGAGAGCACAGAAAGCAAAGAGACCGGTTGGGCGGTTATTGATGTGCCGTTGACGAGAAAGCACAATGTGATAGGTGAGCTTTTCGTAACAACAACCTGCCCGTACTGTGTCGAGGCCGAAGAAGATCTGGCTGCGATAGAATCCAGCAGGAGCGATTTCTACTTCGTTACTTTTATTGCGGATGCGGATCAGGATGCCTATATCAGATATACGGAGATATCGAAACAACAGGGGACCCCCGATACCGAATTCGACGGCGGAAGAGCAGGTGAACTCGGTGCTGTCGATCCCTCGGCATATATCGACGATATCGAGTACTGCAGGAATCTGGATGTGCCAGAGGTAATTGTCGGAGGCAACGCTTATCCCACCGATTCCGGGATATCCTTCTCGATAAGGGTTTCTGTGGGTTCCGGAACATTTTCTGGACACATAAGGGCATTTGTAATCGAAAAAACATCCAGATATCTCAATGTCGAGAACGAGCCCATCCCTAATGCATTCGTGGGCTATGCTTTAAACGACGATTTTTCTGTATCCGCCTCGAATGACTATGTGCGTAGCGGGACATGGAACGGAGATGTGGTGAATCCGAATAATATGGCGATAGTCGTAGCTGTGTACGATGAGAACGGTTATGGAGTTCAGGCATACAGAATTGATATCCTATAGGGGCATCTCAGGATGAACGAAGTTCTGGGGAAAAGTAGAAATATCCCCTCTATTTTTCCCATCCAACCAAAGGAGGTTAAAAAATGCCGATAAAAGTGGATGAAGAGAGCTGCATAGGATGCGGCGTATGCCAGTCGCTCTGTCCCGATGTCTTCGAGGTAGGAGCGGATATGAAAGCCCATGTCAAGGATGGGGCCGACGAGAATGCGGCCTGCGTGGACGAGGCCATAAGCAGCTGTCCGACCGGATCGATATCCAAAGAATGAGCGGACAGTTACAAATCTCTTTCATTTTTTAAGTATCATTTCCAGATACGATTTTCTTATATAATTTTCCAGGCCAAGCCTATTTCCGATATCGAAGAGTTTTTTCCTGTTCTCTTCCGTGTTCTCCCCCTCTGTTTCTATTTCCACAAAAAATCCGAGTTTTTCCACATCATCCAAGCAGATACGAATACCTTCGAGAATATAGATTTCCCTCTTCTTCGATACTTCTCCGGATTTTCTGAATCCGAGTTTTTCCAGCATCGATTCCGCCTTTTTCCCGTCTTCTATCGAAAATTCTATTTCCTCCCTGGTCTTTGTTTCTTTATCTGCCTTGGGCCCTTTGTATGTTATAAAAGTCCTTTCGCCCTCGTATCTGATCCTCAAAGCCTCGTCCGTCTCTTCAAAATCCCGCTCCGGATGGTTGAAGTATATATCTCTCTGGGCGATTGTTTCGTATCGTGTCGCACCTAGTTCTTCGAGTGCTTTCCTGATGTTATCAGGTGCTCTTGCCTTGATCTCAATCTCCATCCTCTTCCCTTCCGTAATTCTTTATTACGTTTATGGAGACCATACCTCCGACCACCAGGTTGAAATAATATGTGGAGAGTCTCCACAGAAATATGAATATTCCTATTATAGAAAGGGGCACGAGGCGTGTGAAGAAGGCCAGAGCGCTCAGCTCATACACGCCCGATGCTCCCGGAGTCAGGGGTATGAGCGCTATAAGGGTTATGAGAATCTGTGCGAAGATGGCATACATCCAGGCAGGCTGTATCCCGAATGCCATCATCAATAGACACGGAACGGCGAAATCGAACATCCATAGAAGGGCTGTCAGAAGAATTCCGGCCGTGAAATACGCCCTTTTCTTCACCAGTGTCTTGAATCCGGAACTGAAATTGTCTATCTCCCTCTCGATTTTCCTCAGAACTCTCTCTATCTTCGCTCTCTCCTTGCTACTCAGTCTCATAAGGAGCCATCTCGCGAGTCTCTTCAGTATCTGTGGCCTTATAACACCCACCCAGATGACGAGCCATATCAGGAAAACGAAAAGAGCGCCTCCCGCTATATATAGGTAGGGATTGCCTATCATAATCATACCGCCGAACAGTATGAATATTGCTGGTGCCGCCGTGACAAAGAATATCACATCCATTATTCTTTCCGCAAAAACAAGGGCCGTTGCATTCCCTCCGCCCACATCATCTGCGAGCATCTTTATTCTCAGAGGCTCTCCCCCCATCTGAGACGGAGTTATGGCTGCCAGAAATCCGCTGGCCAGAGTTATCTCTATGGCCTTTTTCACGGTTATCCTGTATCCTATAGACCTTGCCAGCAATTTGAGCTTCAGGGATATCGTAAGTATGGATAGAAAATGTGCTGCAAAAGCTAGGAGTACAAAGAATGGAGAAGCGTGGGAGATGTATTTCATGGAGTCGACATCGGTTGTGAGGGCGAGAATGGCCAGTATCACACCGATGCTTATTGCGACCGATATTATCAGAAACTTGTTAAGCCTGTTCATGTCCGCTCCTTTTTAAGGAGTAAAAGCACCTTTCCGAGTTCGGTTCTCAATTCGGTCATGTCCATCTCCACGCCCTCGACCTTCAGTGAATAATCCACCGAGACGTGCTCGCCTGTCAGGAGATAGCGCCTGCCGCCTATATTAATATGCACTCCACCGGATCTGAGAAGTTCCGCCACCTTTTCTGGTCCGATCTCTTCCAGTTTCTTTATGGCGGTTTTCGCATCTCCTTTGAGTTCCGGTCCTATCTTCCTGTAGTTCGGAATCACCCTCTCGGGCACCCTTTCTATGTCCTCTTCCTTTATCAGAACTATGTCACTTCCCTTCACGGTCCTGAGTATGTCCTCGTGCGCCTCTATTATAGCCTTCTCCGCTCCCGGCGCCACTATGGTTATCTCTCCTATCTCCGCATTGAGAGGCATTCCCTGGCCGGCCTTCCACCTTCTTATCGCACCTATTATATCCTTCACCGTCTCTCCGCCTTTTTCGTCGGCCTCATTCACGAATACCGGTTCCGGCCAGCCAGAGATGTGTATGCTTCGTTTTCCATCACTATCCCTGTAGAGTTTCTGATAGATTTCTTCTGTTATGTGGGGCATGAAGGCCGCCAGCATCTTGAGCGCTCCGAGGCCGATGTTGTGAAGAGCGTACCTCACGGCGTCGTCGTCCCTTCCCTTTATCATCTCAAGGTAGTGGTCCGCAAACTCGTGCCAGAGGAAGTTCTCCAGCAGTGCCATTGCCTTATCGTACTCGAATCCGTCCATGTGTTCCGTGACTTTTTTCACCACTCTGCTGTATCTGCTTATTATCCACCTGTCTATCAGCCTGAGGTCTTCGCTCTTTCCTTCGCCACTCCATATTCCTAAGAGTTCATAGATGTTCCATATCTTGTTCTCGAATTTTACAGCATGCTTCACATCCTTTGACCTGAAAGGAGCGTCGATTCCGAGAGCGCATTTTGCCGCAAAGTAGCGCAGAGCATCGGCACCATACTCTTCCAGTATCCGGAGTGGGTCCACGGCGTTTCCCCATGATGCGTGCATGGGCCTCCCGTCCTCCGCCAGAATAAAGCCCCCTATCATTATATTCTTCCATGGCTTTTCCCCGGTTATCGCCGTTCCTCTGTATATGGAATAGAAGGCCCATGTCCGGATTATGTCGTGACTCTGGGGTCTCAAACTCATGGGATAGAGCTTTTTGAACATCCGCTCGTCCCTGCTCCAGAATGTGTTGTAAAGGGCAGTTATTGAAGAATCAACCCATGTGTCAAAGACATCCTCGCAACCTTTCAGATCTCCCCCGCACTCGGGACATCTCTCGACGGGAGGGTCGTCTATGGTGGGGTCAGCATAGCACTGTTCTTCCTCTGCAAGTATGATATGGCCGCATTTCATGCATTCCCATACGGGTATGGGTGTTGCGAAGTATCTTTGTCTCGATATCACCCAGTCACGGTTCAGTGACTTCACCCAATCTCGCAGCCTCACCTTCATGAAATCGGGGAACCAGTCCATCTCATCGGCGGCTTTCAGTATGGTCTCCTTGTGGTCAAGTATGTTGAAAAACCACTGGGGTACCTGAAGGAATTCGAGTGGAGTATGACAGCGCCAGCATGTCCCGACAGTCTGCTCCAGCTCTTGCTGCTTTACAAGCAGGCCCGCATCGTTCATGTCATCGATTATGGCCTTTCTTGCCTCGATAATATCCATTCCGGCATATTTTCCAGCGATATCGGTCATCCTTCCGCGCTCGTCGATGCTCTTCTCTATCTTAAGACCGTATCTGAATATCCACTCCAGATCATCCTTATCTCCTATCGTGCATATCATCACCACCCCTGTTCCGAATTCCGGATCGACTTTCTCGTCGGCAACAACCTCGACCTCAACATCGTAAATCGGTGTTTTAAGCCTTTTTCCAACAAGATCTGCATATCTCTCGTCTCCGGGATGCACGGCTATGAGTTTGCACGCGCAGAGGAGCTCCGGTCTGGTGGTGGCAATAATGATATCTCTTCCTGTATCGGTTTCCCTGAACTTTATGTAGTTGAGTGCGGTCTTCCTTTCCCTGTATTCCACCTCTGCGTCCGCAAGGGCGGTGCCGCAACGGGGACACCAGTTTATCGGCCTCTCACCCTTGTAAACATACCCTTTCTTGTACATATCAAGAAATGTCAGCTGGGTTATCCTGCGATAATAGTCCGCATCGGTCTGGTAATACACGCTCGGATCCATGGAATGCCCGAGTATCTTGAACTGTCTCTTCATCTCGCCTATGTTGGCGCCGGCGAAATCCCTGCACATTTTTATGAATTCGTGTCTGTCCGTATCTCTCATCTTTATGCCGTACTTCTTCTCCACGTTAACCTCTATCGGCATGCCGTTCACATCGAAGCATAGGGGGAACATGACATTGTATCCTCTCATACGCTTGTATCTGGCAGCAAAGTCTATGTGGGTGTAATGCACCGCATGACCTATGTGGAGCGCTCCTGAAGCATATCTGGGCGGATTGTCTATCGTATAGGGTTCCGCATCCGAGTCCGGGTCGAAGCGATATAGTTCCCACTCTTCCCATGCATCCTGCCATTTCTTTTCTACCGAGGAGCGCTGATACTCTGACATGTCAAAACCGTATTGGGAAGATGGCATGCATATAAAGGTATTTCTACGATTGGCCGGCACTGTGCGGGTTTAATACAAAAACTTTAAATCCGAGTAGAATATATGGCTCTGAGGGAAATACATGGTTATGCCCAACACACTACTCGAACAATCGCTGAACCGCAGGATCACCCTTCTGCTAAAGGACGGAAGGGTTCTGGAAGGGAAGCTCGTCGGATTTGATGACTACATGAACATGGTTCTCGAGGACACCGAAGAGACCACCCAGGAAAGGGTCAGGAGACTCGGAAAGGTAATACTCAGAGGAAATAATGTGGTCAGCATCGCTCCGAAGTGAGTTCCCGAAATTCTTAAATACCGAAGAAATATGCCCAATCAGCACTTTTAGGAAGTTCCTGTGCTACAGGGAGAAACCTAATTAA
>JAJRVK010000010.1 GCA_024277315.1 archaeon
TAAGGTGACATAATATATTCCTTCCGTTGTGAAAGTGTGCTCTATCTTATCCATGTCTCTCCCCGATTCAGTTTGAGAACCATCATGAAAGTGCCACGAATAGATTAATTCATTTCCCTCGCTCTGAGATGCGTCGAAATTGACGGTTTCTCCCGGTGTATCGTTATCTCTTCCGGCATCAACCTCGCAGTAGGTGCTCCCCCAGAAATGAGTGCGCTCAGCCCGTATGAGGTCATTATAAAAACAGCCAATATCGTTGCAAGCTTATATCTCCTAAGTAGCTCTCCTAACCTGTTTGCGATGCTTTTTGCCAAGAAACCACCAAGAGTGGATAACATATACAGTATTTATGTATTTCGTTTAAGTGTTTCCAAATCAATTCACCCTGAACCTGAGTATTCCCGCAATGCCGCCGAATGCCCTGTGAAGAAGAGCGCCTTCCTCGGATTCCTTGGAGACCAGCATTACTTTGGTTCCTGTCGCTTCGGCAAGCTCGTAGAAATATTCCACGGCATCCTTCTTTTCGACGATTTCAATGTCTGCGGACCCGCATTTCGGACATTTCAATTTCTCGTCATCTCCCGCACCCTTTTCTCCTTCGTAACCGCAGGAACCGCATCTGAACCCGACCCAGTACCTTTTCAACCCCTCCGAGACGAGGAGAGTGTCCACAGCACCGAGAGTTAGTGCCCTTATCACATCCGCCTCCCCGTAGACAGCGAGTCCTCCGTCCGGTTTCTTTATCTCCCTCATCAGGCGCTGCACAGCTCTCTTTTCCTTTATGACATCGAGACTCGCCAGGACATCCTGCGCCTTTTCCACCAGTTCCCTGAGGCCATATTCGTTGGTGTATCCAGTGTCGAATACATCTATTATCTTCTTCTTTATCTCGTGATGCAGATAATCTTTTTTCACGAAGAATTCCTTTGTAGAACCGGGGCCGCCAACGAGAACTCCCTCGAGCTCGGGTTCCGCCAGAAACGCATCGGATGCTATCTGCCCAACTTTCGTGAAGTATTCGTGAGCTGCAATCTCTATAAGTCTCTCGAACCTGACGGAAGACTGTCCGCCCTGATGGTGTTTGCTGGGGACCCTCGATTCTATGTGCTTTATCACACTAACCCTCTTGCCTTTAAGGAGCCCGATGGTCGCCTCGCTCCGGTCTATGACTATGAGACCATAGGAACTTTTGTCGGTAATCATATCCTTCAGAGGTTCCAGATAAAACTTCGAATCACAGCGGTAAAGAAAGGTCGTTATGGGTTCCGGAGGCTCCAGTATCTTGGCGATCATCTCGGTCTGGTCCGCACCTTTTGCCACATGGCCCACAAAAAACACCATGCCGTTCTCCGGAGGCTTCTTAAACGCTTTCAGCCTGCTCATTATGGACTCGATGGCCGATGTCACGTTTTTCATGGTGCTCTTGGATTTTATGTTGGAGCTCTGCGAGTATTCGTCCCTGAGATATGCTACGACATCGGAGATCTGCTTGTTCGGGGGGATATAGAGAGATATGAGCTCTGTGGCCCTGCCGCTGTACTTCTCCAGGTCCTCGAGAGCTTTTTTGAATTCGTATTTTGCGAGGGAGACATCCTTTTTTCCGGGGTTATCAGGCATTATACGCCCAAGACATGGCTTATTTATGTATCTTTTGGAGCGGAACGACAATTTCAGAAGATATCAAAGATTTATTACCTAGTCCTATAACCCTCCGTGAAGACCTCCGTATCCTCCTTCGACATCGCCGCTCTTATTCCGGAGCTCAGAGATGCCCTGCTGGGAGCATATGTGGATAAGATATATCAGCCGGAGAGAGACGAACTTCTCATTGTTTTCAACACCAAGAGCGGAAAAAGAGACCTGCTTATGAAATCCGGCAGATGCCTGTTCATGGGTAGAAAGGGCGAGAATCCGCAGGAGCCGAGCAGCCTGGTGATGTTTCTGAGAAAGAACCTCGGAAATGCGAGGGTCACGGACATAAGGCAGCACGGATTCGACAGGATTGTGGAGATCGAACTTGAGAAAGCCGAGAAATTCACGATAATCGCCGAGTTCTTCCGTAATGGCAACATAAGCATCGTTAAGGACGGAATCATCCTCGTGCCCTTGTTCTTCCAGAGATGGTCCACAAGAGCCCTGATTCCAAAGGAGGAGTACAGATACCCTCCGGAGAGCACAGACCCGAGGAAAATGGAGAGAAATGAGGTCGTGGAGCGCATAAAAGAGAGCAACAGGGACATAGTCAGGACCCTTGCCACCAGATTGAACCTCGGTGGGACCTATGCGGAGGAACTGTGCCTCATGGCAGGAATATATAAGAAAAAGAAAGTATCCGAGCTTGATGAGGATGAGATCGACAGAATTATAGAAGAGATGGAAAATCTCATGAACAGGCTTGAAAAACCCGAGCCTGTCGTCTATTACGAGAACTCTGAACCTGTCGATGTCACGCCTTTTCCTATGAGGATCTATGAAGGATATGAGAAAAAGAGATTCGAGACGGTGAATGATGCAATTTATGCCTATTTCACGGAGATACCGGAGATAGAGGAGGGAAAGACCAGCCCGGGGGTGGAAAAGATAGAAAGACAGATTGCACAGCAGGAAAAGGCCATAGAGGAGTTCGGGAAGATTGCAGAGGATGCAAAAAGGAAAGCGGAGATAATATACGCACATTACCAGGAGATAGACGCCCTTCTATCAAAGATAAGGGAGATGAACAGTACGGAGATGGCCGAACTCAGAAAACTCCCGTATTTTGTCTCCATGGACACCGCAAAGAAGACAATAACCATAAGAGTGGACGGCGAGGACATAACCCTGGATTTCAAAGGAGTCAATGAGAGCGCTAAACGTTACTACGAGGAAGCCAAGAAGATGAAGGAGAAGATAAAAGGAGCTGAGGAGGCACTGGAGCAGTCAAAGAGAAGGCTGGAGAGCGCTCTTCAGGAGATAAAAGAGGAAAAGACTCCGAAAAAAAGCAGGAAAAAGCACTGGTTCGAGAAGTACAGATGGTTCATTTCTTCGGATGAAAACCTCGTCATCGCGGGAAGGGACGCAAAGACCAACGAAAGGGTGGTAAAGAAGCACATGAAGGATGAAGACATATATGCGCATGCGGAGATACACGGAGCTCCCAGCGTGATAGTCAAAAGGAACGGTGAGGGACCCATAGGCGAACAGACCCTTAAAGAGGCATGTGAGTTCGCGCTCTGCTTCTCAAAGGCATGGCCATCGAAGATAGGGGGTGGAGCAGCGTACTGGGTGAAACCCTCTCAGGTGAGCAAGACACCTCAGGCGGGCGAATTTCTTGCTAGGGGTGCATTCGTCATCCGCGGAAAGAGGAACTATGTTCGTGCAGAGCTTAAACTGGCCGTCGGATTCGTGAATTACCGTGATGAAAAACTGCTCACATGCGCTCCCATCTCAGCAATGCACAGGTGGTGCGACGAGTACTACATCATAGTTCCTGGAGATGAGAGAAAGGAGGTCATGGCGAAGAAACTTTCAAAGGAAATGGGCGCAGATATAGACGAGATAGTGAGCGCTCTCCCATCCGGAGGGAGCATGATAGTGGAAAAGAGGAAAGGTGAGGGGAAGAGGGTGGAGAGGAGGTTCTAGCTGTTATCTATCATTCATATGCTTTTTCTATGTACTTTGTGAGTAAATCTACAAATGAAAATGTAGAGTAAAGGATCAGCTGTGCATCTTCTCTGTTTACGGGCCATGGAATTCTACTCCCTTCAGGCTCTTCTCCACTATGAGCAGTAATCCCACAAAAATAATGGGTTTTACTGATCATCTCTTTTATTCTATCTTTCTTTCGTTTATATCCCTTTTCAGGGATTATTCCTCGATCTATAGCATCCCTTATCTTTTGATCATCAAATATATTCTGGATATCGTTTAATATTTTCCTAGATTTTATGAGCACATTTTCATATTCTCCTTTCATAAAATCAGTTAGAATGTCATTTAATCTATTATCTATATTTTTCACTCTTTCTTTCAAGTTTTCTGGGAGTGTATCTATCGAATCTGTTTTTCTTATAACAAAAACAGAATATGTATTAAAGTTCAATTTTTCTATTATTTCTAACCACTCTATAAGATTTAATTCGATATTGGAGTTTTTGAAGCTGTTAATATTTAAAGTAGCAAAAGCAGGATCGGAAAATCGAGACCCTTCATATGCTTGATATCGAATGTACATTCTACCGTCCATAACCAGCTTTTTTTGTTTGCTTGCAGTTATTTCTTTAGTTATTTTTTCTAGGGCAGTATAAGTCAAATCCATAAGAAACGCAATATCCTCGTCATCTTTAGATTGAATTTTAACATATCCCCTACTTGGGGATTGGAACTTTCCTATTCCAATTGGTCTGTCATTAATTTTTATACCTAAATAACCCCCACCATCAATCATTTTTATATTATTAGAATATAAATTTCTTATATTTATTGTTATTTCCAAAACAGGATCTATCCAACCTTCCCCCGCTTTCATCTCTTTTAACGTACATATGATATGCTTATGTGGATTTTCCATCGGGACACCTCTCTCCTACATCCCCTAGAGGTATTTAAAAATATGTTTGAAGAACACAAGAATCAAGATATTCTATCCCACTCGATCCTCCCGTCCCTCATCCTGAGAATCCTGTCAGCTTTCTTCGCAACATTCGGGTCATGGGTGACCACCACGAGAGTTATTTTTTCCTTTTCGTTCAGTTTTCTGAATATCTCCATTATCCTCTCCGAGGTCTTGCTGTCAACCTCTCCCGTGGGCTCGTCGGCCAGAATTATCTCGGGATTATTTGCTAGTGCTCTTGCTATGGCGACCCTCTGCTGCTCCCCGCCGCTCAGTTGTCTCGGATAGTGGTCTGTTCTGTCTCCCAGACCAACCTCTTCCAGAAGCTTTATCGCCCTCTCTCTCCGCCTTTTCCTCGGAATTCCTGCCTCTTTCATGGGCAGTTCGACGTTTTCCACCGCAGTCAGCGTGGGGAGGAGATAGAACTGCTGAAAAACGAAGCCTATTTTCCTCAATCTTAGACGGGTGAGTTCCTTTTCGCTCACTCCTGCCCGGTGTAATATATCTTTCAGCCTGCCGGTTCGTTTTCCACTTTTTGCCTCATATGTGCTGCCATAGATGTCCTTCCCGTCGAATATAATTTTTCCACCCGTCGGGGTGTCTATAAGTCCCATTATGTGGAGAAGTGTGGATTTTCCGCTCCCCGAGGGACCTATGACCGCTATGAAATCCCCTTTTTTAAGCTCAAGGCTGACCGAATCCAGGGCTTTTATGTGACGTTCGCCCATCCTGTATATTTTACTGACATTCTCAAGCCTTATCATAATCTCACCCGGTGTATTTCAACGCCTCCAGTATGTTCATTTTCGATGCCTTCCATGCCGGATAGAGAGTGAAGAGAGAGCCGAGGATTATGACCTCCAGCAGGGCATTTTTTATCATCTCCGGTGTGAAGGCAGTGAATGTCCGGTCAATTCCTATGCTGGAAGCCATGTAGTTGCCCAATGCTATCGAACCGAAATATCCGGGCAGGAGGCCAAGAAGAGCGCCCAGAATGACGATCACAAATCCCTCCGTGAATATCTCAACGAATATTGTCTTTTTTGATATTCCTATGGCCCTCATCATCCCTATCTCGTTTGTTCTCTCATAAACCGCCATTATCATTATGCTGGCAACGAAAAGAAGGCTTATTATCAGAGCAACCGATCCTATGACCTGATAGAATACCGAACTCATGGCTGCGTACTGCGAGGCATCCGCAATCATCTCCTTCTTTGTCTTTATGTCCCCGGCATATTCGGGATAGGCCGCCTTGAATTTATCGAGAAATGCCTCCACATCCGTTGCCGGGTCAAGAGACATTGACAGTGTATCCGCACGGTCTTCTTCCTTTATATCTCCGTAAGCGAGGATGTCCTGAAGTTCGCTGAGTCTCAGGAGCGCTCCGTAGATCTTCAAAGAGCCGAGCGCACCTCCTCCGGTCAATCTCGTTTCATAATACCCGACTATCCTGAATTCTGTCTCCCTCTCACCGACAGCCCCCGCCATTAGTATGGTATCTCCCACGCTGAGGTTGAAATCACTGAGAAAATTGCTTCCGACTATTATTTCCCCCGTGAAAGATCCGGAATATGTGCCGTTGGAGTAGTGCGGGTCATCATACGGATCGGAAGTTTCCGTGAACCAGCCGTGAAACCTCTCTTTTTCATCGGCGGACATCATCTCCAGTCCGTATTTCGGAAGAAATCCGACACATCCGAGAGGCACGTAATCGCCCGATATGTTGGCCACCGGCATGAAGGAACGGAACACATACAGGTTTACCTCCGCTGATTTCACCTCTTCCCAGGATGTCATATTCCGGAATATCTCATGGGCACCGTAAAGCGAATGGTCTCCGTAGGGGCTAACGGAGATGTCGATCTTGCCCTCTTCTATGTCCTCTATCGCATTCTGCCTTATACCTTCCGCGACAGAAAGCATGGATATCAGAAGGGCCATGGCAGATATGACCGCTATGAGGGTCATGCCCGTCCTTCCCTTTTTCCTGGTCATCTCCCTGAGCATTCAATCACCTCTCAGAGCCTTCGAGATGTTTATTTTGGTCGACCAGCGTGCGGGAGCGAGGGAGGACAGTATGCCGATCGAGACCGAAAGCAGGAATACTTCGAACAAAAGAGAGAGCGTTATCTTCGTGAGCTGAAATCCTGCAGGGAGATTTTTAGTGGAACTCACCGCGGATTCCAGGGCCATGGCTCCCAGAGTTCCGAAAAGCACTCCAAAAACAAAACCTACCAGTGTTATGGCGATACCCTCCAGAACTATTTCTCTCACGATGGTGCCCTGCGATATTCCTATTGCCCTCATGGCGGCTATCTCCTTCCTCCTTTCCCTTATCGCTATGTTCATTATAGTGGAGATGAAGATTATCCCCACAAGTGTTGTTATCGTGGAAATCATCATGGAAAAACCCTGAAATGTGTCCATGAACCTGTTTATCTGACCTATGAACTCCTCCCTGCTCATTGCGGACAGAGGATATTTTTCCTCTATCCATTCTTTAACGTCACCGGCTTTAGAAGGGTCGTAAAGGTCCACATACATGGCATTTATCGGGTCCCCTTTAAGCCCTAGAAAATACTGCAGCTCGCTTATATGCGTGTAAACCTCTCTGGTATCCGGGGATTCATAGGCCACGGTGAAGATTCCGTAGACCTTCAGTCTTATTGTGTGGTTCATATCCATGCCTGTTCCCACCAGTATCTCGTCTCCCGGCCCTATCTTCAGCTCCTCCGCCAGAGCATCGCTGATCGTGCATTCTCCGGTGAATTCCGGAGATTCGAAGGCTTCCGGCGTGAGATTCCAGCTCTGATAGTAAGTGCTGTTTCTGAAAGGATCGCTGTTCTTATGCGGAACATCACTTCCTTCGATGATGTCAAACCCTCTCAATTGCGCATCTTCATCCGGCAATGAACCCGAGAAATAGGCGACCGCTATGTTGTCTCTTCCCAGACTTCCGCTGGACACGAAAAGGCTTATTCCCTCAAGAGATGCGACTACGCCTCTTATATCCGGGTTTTCCTCCTTTATTTCCCTCGCCATCTCGGTACCGTTGTATACCATGGCACCGCCCATGAACGGATTTCCTCCCTCTCCGGTTATGAATATGTCGACACCGGAATCGTATACGAGGCTTGCCGCGCTCTCCCTCATCCCGGCACCTATGGAGAGCATTATGATGAGCATGGTAATGGCCATCGTTATTCCGGCTATTGTGAGAGCGCTCCTCGCCGGCCTCCTTTTGAGATTTTTCAGAGGATTCATCTATTCCCCCATCAGTTACCGGTATTAATGGTTTCTCCCATGGAGTCCCAATATCGTGCAAACGAAATGATGCTACTGAAATATGAGACCCATTCCGGAGGCCGCATCGTCCTCCTGTTCCCTGAACTTCTCATATATCTTTTCCGGGTTTTCCGGAACTTCTGCGAAGTCAAAGGCTTTCTTCGCTTCCTCTATGGCCTCCTCAGAGCCCTCGATGAGAACGTAGGTATGCTCATCCAATCCCAGTCCTTCTCCGTCTCTCACGGTTATGCTCTGTCTGCTGATTATGTCTATTTTAAGAGCTTCGTCTATTCTGGCCTTATTCTCCTTCCTGACCTTGA
>JAJRVK010000011.1 GCA_024277315.1 archaeon
TGGAGATCCCTTGAATCTGAGCAATCTCTGTGATTTTCCTTCCTTTCTCGATTTCTCTAAGAATCCACCGGATTTTCTTCTGATTCAGCTTCCGCATCTCCGGCAAAGAAAAAGATGTTAAAGTATTTTGGGATACTACAGCGAGTTCTCCACCGCAAAAAATGTTTATACCTCCGCTTTATCGGGGCTCATGGAATGGCTCCGCATCAGAGCGCCTGCGAGACTGCATCTGGGTTTCATACCTCCGACAAAAGGGAGTGAATCTATTGGCTCTGCGGCCGTCGCCATCTCGGAGCCGGAGCTTGTCATGAGCATAAGAGAGAGCGATGAAATTCATGTTGCCGGGGCCTATGCCGATGAATTCTTTTCCCTGGCCAGCAGATTTATCGATGAATATGTGCCCGGAAAAGGTGTGGAGATAAGGGTGGAAAACGCCATAAGAAGGCATATTGGCCTGGGCTCGGGCACAAGAATGGCCCTATCCGTGGGAATAGGGATAAGCAGGGTTTACGGAATCGATGCGGACCATCATGAGATTGCGGAGTTCTTCGGTAGAGGAAGAAACTCGAAGGCAGGGCTGGAGAGCCTTATCAACGGCGGATTTTCCGTATCGTTTCCGGACGGAGTCTCCGTTCCGGTGCATCCTCCGGACGATTGGAGTTTTGTGATAGCAATTCCTAACCTGAGACACGAATTCTTTGGAAAGGAGGAGAAGAGGGTGATGCAGGGACTGAAAGCCCCGCCGGTGACTGGAGATAACATGGCAGAGATGCTCGTGAAAGCAATAGAAAGTGGAGATATTCACGATACCGGAGAACTGCTCAACAGACTGGACTATATGACAGGCGGATGGTTCGGGGAGGTGCAGAGCGGAGGTTACACGGATGAATTAATAGCAAGGACCGTATCCTTTGGAAAGAGGCGAGTGGCCTTCGGTGCAGGACAGAGTTCATGGGGGCCTGCGGTTTATTTCCTCACTCATTCGGAGAAGGCGGGCAGACTCAGGCATGATATTCAGGCATTTTTGGATGGAAACAGCGGAGGTACCGCGTATGTATCCGGGATATCGGGAAGGGGCATTCAACTGGAATGGGATATGGAAATCGTGCACATGAACCAGAAAACCGGCGAGGAGAACCGAATTCTTTATAAGTCTTGAGCCTATATTCCTCCGCCTCGGTGGTAAAAATGGGTATTTTCGACTCCATACTGGACAAAGAGAAAAGGACGTTGAGCAGATGTTCAAAGGCCCTCGACAAAGCCAGGGCCGCATATCGTGAAGGTGAGGATTCAAGAGTTCAGGAGCAGCTCAACAGTATTTCCGAGTCCCTCGGAGAACTCCAGGATATAAAGAACAGGAAGGAATTCGCATCGTTTTATTCCGAACTCGGAGATTTTCTGAATGAAATAGGCTCTAAGAAGGATGCTATCAAAGCATATTTTTCATGTGTAAAACTTGACCCCAAAGACGTTAAGACATGGAAGAAGATGGGAAAAACCTATGTGGAGCTGGGAAAGCTCGAAGAGGGGATAAAAGCCTTCAAAAAGGCCGTTTCAATAAATCCCCGCGATGTTGTTGCATGGACCTATCTGGGCGACTCGTATCTGAAAAAGAAGGACGAGGAAAAGGCTCTGAAGGCATATTATAAAGGTGTCGAAGCGGACCCGCTGAAAATCGAACTGTACGATAAGATTCTCAGAATAAATGACAGTCATGTATGGTGGACCAAGAAGGGGATGGCTCTGAACAAACTGGACAGGAGCAAGGAGGCAGTGGAGGCATTCGACGAGGCTCTGATGAGAAAGCCAAACTACAAAGAAGCCCTCATCCAGAAGGGAATTACACTCCAGTTGATGGGAGATTACAACGGAGCGCTCCTCTCATTTGACAAGGCCCTTAACATAGACCCCACTAACGGGATACTGTGGAAGCACAAGGGCATAGTGCTGTTCGAGATGAAGAGATATGCCGAGGCGCTGGAAGCTCTGGAAAGGGCGTCTGGTTTCCTGCCTGGGGATGAAGGCGTATTCTATTACATAGGCGAGGTCTACTATGAGATGAAGGATTACAAGAACGCCGTGGATGCATACGATAAGGCGATAGATCTGAAACCCAGAAGTCTGAAAGCTCTGCACAGAAAAAAGGAGGCTCTTAAAAAACTGGATGACTATCGAGGCATCGTAGCAACGGCACAGCGCATACTGAAAATGGATCCGGAGGACAGAGATACATGGTTCGACAAGGGCTTTGCTCTGGAAAAGCTCAAGAAATACAGAGAAGCGGTAAAGGCATATGAAAATGCCGTTGAAATCGACCCCAAATTTTTAGATGCGTTTAAGCGGATAAAGGAGTGCCTTAAGAGATTGAAGAACTATGAGGGCATAGTCCAGGTATGCGACGAGATAATAGCCCTCAATCCAAAAGACAAGAAGACCTGGTATGACAGAGCCGTTTCCCTGGAAAAGCTTGAAAAATACAGGGAAGCCGAGAAATCTTATGCCAAGGTTCTGGCTCTGGAACCGGACCACATGAGGGCCCTTCAGAGAAGAAAGGAGTGTCTCAAAAAACTGAAGAGGTATGAGGACATAGTGGAGATGTGTGAGAGGATAGCGGACATAGACCCGAAGGACAAGGATGCATGGTATGACAAGGCCAGGGCACTGGAATCGCTCAAAAAGGATTCCGAAGCGATTTCCGCATACACCAAAGCGCTTTCTCTGGAATCGGATGATAGAGATGCCGAGATGCTGGCAAGAAGAGGCGCTCTTCTGGAAAAGGCAGGAAATCTAGAAGAGGCACTCCGTGATTACACCGAAGCATTGAAATTGAAGGACGGATGGAAGGTCTGGATGAAGAAGGGGAGAGTGGAGAAGAAGCTTGGGAAGCTAACCGAGGCGCTTCACTCCTATGAGGAGGCCCTGAAAAGGAATTCGAAAGATGCGGCGATGTGGTATGTGAAGGGTTCCATACTCGAGTCTCTGGAGAGATACGAGGAAGCTCTGGTGGCATATGAGAAAGCTCTGACAATGAACCCGAAGGACGGGGATGCATGGTACAGCAAGGGAAGCGTTCTTGCAATGCTTGACAGGCACGAGGATGCGATTGTCGCGTTCGAGAGAGCCATATTCTACAATCCCAAAAACCGGTTCGCTTACATAAGGATGGGAAAGAGCCTGGAAAAAATCGGAAGACTGGAAGAGGCTTCGAAGGCATACGCCAAGGCGCTCCGGATGGACCCCAAGGACATCGAGGTCCTGAGGCTGGAAAAGGAGGTTCTGAAAAAGCTGGGCAGATATCTGGAGATGAGGAGGATATGCGACAAGATACTGGACCTGGATGTCAGGGACAGAGAAGCGTGGCTTGACAAAGGAAGAGCGCACACACAGCTGAATGAGCTTGACGATGCCTACCTCTCTTACAGAAAGGCCCTGAAGCTGGACCCCAAGGACATAATAGTCTGGATAGAGGCCAAAGAGGTTGTAAAGAAGATGGAAGATTACGGAAAGGTTGTGGAGTACTGCAAGGCGATACTGAAGATGGACAGGAAGAACAGGGATGCCTGGAGAGACCTCGGTCTGGCCGAGATAAATCTGGGACAGAAGGAGAAGGGAGCGGAACATCTTGCGAAAGCACTGAAACTGGACCCGGAAAATACGGAGCTCTGGGTCACTCTCGGAGACACCTATTACGAGATATCGAAATACGCAGAGGCCGCCGAGGCATACAGGAGAGCCCTTGAGATGGAGGAGAGCGCCGAGGTTCACAACAAGAGAGGACTGTCTCTTCTCAGGATCGAGGACTATGAGGATGCCATAATCGAGTTCAAGGACGCTGTGGAACTGGACAGGACGAACAAAGAGTACTGGGTGAACATGGCGATAACCTTACAGAAGATAGGGAGGGTGGACGAAGCGATAGAGGCGATGAACAGAGCTCTTAAACTGGACCCGGAAGACCACCAACTCTTCGCGAGAAAGGCCCGCCTGCTGTACGATTCCGAAAGATATGAAGAGGCCATCGTTTCCGTTGTGAAGGCCATAAAGATAAAGAGCGATGTCTGGAAGTACTGGGAGACCCTGGCAAAGACCTATGTCGCACTCGGCAGATGGAGGGAGGCCGTGAAGGCATACGCAAAGGCCACGAGATTGAACCCAGGTTCGGCATCGATGTGGAAGGAATACGGAATCGCACTTATGAAGATAGAGGAATACGAAAAGGCGCAGGAAGCGCTCAACCGCTCTATAGAGGTAGACAAGGACGATGTTGAAGCATGGTATAACAGAGGCATATGCCTGGAGAAGACGGGAAACCTCAGGGAAGCCATAAAATGCTATGACTATGCCCTTGGACTCAGCCCCGAGGACAAGAATGCCTGGAAGGCGAAAGGTGACGCCCTTCTAAGCCTGGGAAGCTATGATAATGCGATACGCAGCTATAAGAAAGCCCTCAAGATAGACCCGGACTTCGAGGAGGCCCGGACAAAGCTCGAGCTTGCAAAAGAAAAGAAGCATATGGCTGAGATAGACGAGTACGCGAGGAAGGTTCTGAGCTTCGAGCACGAGCGCAACAGAGTCCCGAGCAAGGAGGACATCTTCAAGTACTGCGGTGTGCCGCTGAACAGCATCGACGAGGTCATCGCATACATAGAAAGGAAGGAGCCGTTTTCCCTGAGTTCGCTGTCAAAAGTCGAGAGGGACAGATATGAGAGATATTCCAGAGAGGTCATACTCAGGGCGATGGAAACGAACAGAAAGGGCCTGGAGCGCCACGGCATACGTCTGTCCGATGTGATTGTAATGTATCCGGAGATGAGTCTTGCGGAGGCCAAGAAGGTTGCGGAGTACATAGACGAGGTCGATAAAGCCGAGGTGTATCCGAAGGTGGACGGCAGGCTGGAGGCTCTCGTAAAGGAGGCCACCGAACTTCCGGAGGACGAGAGGGAGATATACGACCTGATGAAGCGCCTGAACATCGGAATATATAGGGCAAAGGAGGTCAGGGCTGCCATGAAGAAGCTTGCCGGCGGAGGATACAGGGGGATGGAGGTGAAACCGAGCGTCGGGGGGGAGAAAAAGCCAGAAAAGGAGCGCAGATACATAAGAAAGGAGGAGATAGACCTCAATGACGAGCACTGTGTGTTCTGCGGAAAACTCACGGAATACATGCATGACTGCGGCGTATCGATGTGTCCGGAGTGTGAGGCCACCCACGATCACTGTCCATATTGCGGAAAACCTCTGCATCCCGAAAAAACCGGTGGAAAAGAGGATGGGGTAGAGAAAAAAGAGGACAGGCTGGTCGAAAAACTCCTGGTAGAAGGAAAGGAGATGAGCAGAAGTGATGACGACGAGTTCAGACTTTAGCTCGGAGGCGATATGATAAAGACCAGAGCCAAGGAACTGGAGGAAGAACTGGAAAAACTGAGAAAGGAGCATGAAAGGAGGGAGAGGAGCCATTCCAAGGCGATAGCGAATCTGTCTCTGAGATTGGATTCGCTGGAATGGCAATTGAAGCTCAACGAACCCTTCATAAAGAAACAGCTTTTCAATCTGGAAACAAGGAAGGGCTCCATATCTCTGGATATGGAGGAGCAGAGAGGAGCGGAGTTTGAAGAGATCGGGGGGGAGAGCGGTTTCGAAAGGGAAAGGGAAATGGAGAGATGGACCGATATGATAGTTTTCTCTCCAATAGTCGCTCTGGAAGAGAACAAGAACACGGTGGTGGTTTTCGTACCTCTCACAGAGAGCCTCAAAGAGAGGAACATACTTCTGAGAGATATCGAATCCAAGACCCCCGATACATCGCTAATAAAGAGGGAAGAAGGGAACCACATACATTTCGCAGAAAGGGCCGCAAGAGAGATAAGAAGGTACGGACACGACGAGAAAAGGATATTTGCGCTCAATCTCAGGGTTGCCCGGTTTCAGGAGAACAGGCCCATAGCCATCTTCGAGAACAACACTCATTTCATCTCCATACTCGGTGAATCGGTGGGAAAAAATCCGCCGGGTCTCGTTTCCGAAATCCTGTATCCCCGGCATATAATAGAGTGGGTAAAAGGATGTGCCGACGCGACCCTGGTGGATTCGAAGAGCTTCAACAATGACCCTCTGGCATTCTTTTTATGCGATGAGGCTCTTCACCTTACATCCGAGGGAAAGAGGGTGGATGTGATGGACCTGATAGTCAATAACAGATTCATACACCAGAAACGACACGACCTGCTCATAGAGTCTCTTAGAGCATACGGACATATGTGATCAGCCATATGCCGTCAGGTCTTCGACCTTCATGAACTCTCTCAGCATTGAGGTGGCATAGCAGCCTTTGGGCAGATAGAAGGATAGGCTCAGGCTTTCGCCGTTAAAGGAGATATTCAGGTTATGAACCGGCGACATAAGGGCTCTTCTATTCCCTCTGGATGTGAGAAAGTCCGGATCTTCGAACACGAAGTCCTCGGGTTTAATTCCCTCTCCTTCTATCACCTCTCTTTCTATCTCACCCTGCCTTCCTTCGGCGAAATACGGCTCCGAACCGAAAACAATGCCCGTGGGTACGGCTTTCCGCTCTCTGATCCTTTTCTTTATCTTTTCCAGGTTGTGCTCCTTAACCATGAAAATCTCCCTTTTCACCGGCATACCTCCCTCCACGCCCATCACGATGTCACCAACAACCAGCTTACCGAATAGCCCTTCTTCGATTCTTCTGCTGAGGATTACATTGAAGAGGTAGGACTGATAGGCATGGACAAACATCCTCGAGAGGTTCTCCGGAATGGCCCTGAATGCTCCTCCGTAATCTCCGGGTTTGCTTGCGAGATGGTTTAGTATGGCTCTTTCGAACATCAGATGCTTGGGATAGATTTTCAGTGATTCCGCAACATCCCCGGTCTCTTCGAAGAATTTTCTGGCCCGACAGGCATCCTCTCCTTCGAGCTCGCTGGGATTGCCCAGATATGTTTCCACCGCCATACGGAAATCCCCTTTTACGAGGTATTTTCCGACAAGATGCGTTATGGGCCTCACGGAACCGAAGCGCTGAACACCGAAGAAGTTGGGAAAACCGCCGTATCTTTCTATGATTTTTCCGGTACATTCCGCGAATTCCCCCGCATTCTTTTTCACATCTCTTATCAGCACCTCGAATCGATTGCCTATAAGGTCTCCAAGAAATACGGGTTTGGGTACTCTGTAGGCCTTTATTATGGAAACATCTCTGAGCCTTAGGGAAAGAACCTCTTCCATCGGTGCATTGAACACCATGACCTGAGTCGTAACAGCTCTTTTGTCCTTTGTTCCCGCGAAATATATCCTCTTTCTGCTTATTCCCATGGCTCTTGCCATGTTCCTCACGAGCCTGTTCGTTTCCCAGTTTCTGGAGCGCACGAATGCCAGTGTGTACTTCCCCTCAGGGTCTTCCGGTATCTCCGCAGGTATCTCCTCCACTACGAAATCCTCGGGAAATACCTTCAACCTCCCTCCTGTACCCTCGCAATCCGAGATGTATCCCCAGATACCTATTTCCCTCTCGCTCATATCTTCAGCCCTTCGAGGGCGTCCCTGTACTGTTTGGAGAGGGCTTTTGCGGCCTTCTTAAGGGCGTTCTGCGGTTTCCCCTTACTGACTTTCACATATATCTCGGGCAGGTCTATCTGCGGGTGTTCCCTGTGATATTTCACCTCTTCCACCTCACCTAGCCTGAGCAGCTGATGGATGAAGGGCTGAATCAGCGTCTCGTCAGGTTCGGAGACCTCGATGTGTATGTAGTCCTTTCCTTTTTCAACGAGTTTCAGTTTCATGTTCTCGTTCCTCCAATGTGCATCCGTTTTAAACCTTTCCCTCATTCGGAGATTATCCTGTAAACTCTGACATAGTTGAACATGGTGTACATTGCCAGCAGGACGAGGGTCACCGGTGGTGAGAATCCCATGAGAAGTATGAGAAGGAACAGCACGTGGATCAGGAAAGCCTTCATCAGGTATTTCCACGGGCGGTTCACATAACTCCCGTAGCCGATGAGGGCTCCGGTCGAACCGTGCATCGCCGAGTATGAGACAGAAAGGGCGAAGAAGGATACCACTGACCACCCGTCCACTTTCCCGGAAGAACGGAAATCTCCGTACATCATCTCGGCCACCATGATTCCGCCCATTATGAAGCCCAGAGCCGCCCCGTACCAGATCGCCTCTTTCTTGCTCTGAACGGACTTCCTGTTGAGAATTACCGACTTGATAAGCTCTTCCAGGAAGGCGATGAATATCAGCATGTAGAGTATGAAGAAAATCCTCTCGAATACCCAGAAAATCGTGCCTAGCACCAGACCCATGCCCATATAGAGCATCATCCTGTTGTGCATGAACTCGTTCTCATGCTCTCCCACATACATGTAAAGGAAGAATATGGGGGGCGAGAGGGTCGCGAGAGCTATAAGCAGGGTTTCAAATGCCACAATCCGAACATTGACGGGTGGTTTTTATAGTTTGGGGTCTAACTCTCTGTTTCTTCCACTATGAGTTCCCTTGCTATCCTTATCCGCTCATCGCATTCTTCCTCGGCCATTCCCATGGAACTCAGGTTCTCCTTTATTTCCTCGTCGGTAGAGCCCTCTTTCATCCATGCGATTATAACGGACAGAATCTCTCTCTCGGCATCTATCTGCTTCTTTATGACTTTTGCCTCATCGAAAAGATATTTCGCATCTTCTTCTGGAATATCATAACTCATGAGTTTTTCCAGAACCTCTCCCTCAGCCATTCCCTCATACATCCATGAAATTATCGCATCTATGGCCTCTATCTTCGCCTCGACTGCCGTTACCAGCTCTTCCGCAGCCTCCTTCTCCACCCCGAAGTTCACGAGCTCGTTTATGATATCTTCCTCTTCCGCACCTCCGAGGAGCGCTCTTTCCACAAAGCCCACTATCTCGGCGATTATTTCCTCTTCGCTCATTTCCTTGCTCTCTTTTTCGTCCATTTTAACACGACCTGTCCTCAACCCAGAGGATCTCAGACATAGCAGAAAAGCCCTCGCTTAATAAATGTTTTTGTCCCGATTTGGCCGAAACCATGGAAATTTATTTAAAGATGTATGGGATGGGGGCACGATAACTATGGCTGAAGCAGAAGGCGGTTGGACGCAAGCTGAGGTTCGCGAGCTGAAACCGAACAGATACATGATAATCGACGGAGAGCCGTGCAAGATAATGAGCATAACCACATCCAAACCCGGGAAGCACGGCGAAGCCAAGGCCAGAATAGAGGCCATTGGGGTCTTTGACGGTCAGAAGAGGAGCGTGGTGCATCCTGTGAAACATAAGGTCCAAGTACCGATGATTAACAAAGGAACCGCTCAGGTGGTCTCCATAATGGGCGACGAGGTGCAGCTAATGGATATGTCCACCTATGAGATGTTCAACGTACCCATACCCGAGGAGTTCAAGGGGCAGATAGAGGCCGGAAATGAGATACAGTACCTGGAAGCCCTCGGAAAAAGGAAAATAACGCGAGTATAGGCCATGAAAAACACATTCCTCTTTTTTCCCGAATCCCATGAAGATGCAAAGATTTCCGTTCTCGGCGCTCCCTATGACCTTAACAGCAGTGCCAGGTACGGCTCCCGTCTCGCTCCCGATTCCATAAGAGATGCCACTTTCGACATGGAGACAAATTTCAGAGGCATGGAACTTCAGAACCTTCCGGTGGAAGACCTAGGGAATGTTAGAGCAGACAACTGGCGGATTTTCAGGGAGGACCTCCGGAGAAGGGTCGAAGACATAGTTTCGAGGGGCAGCGTACCTCTGATAATGGGTGGCGACCATTCGATAACTCCCGAGGTGATAAGCTCGATGGGACGAAATGATATCTCCGTGGTGGCCCTGGACGCTCATCTGGATTTCGACGAGAGTTTGAACGGGAACAGGATGAGTCACAGTACATCGAGGAGGAGGGAAAGTGGGATGGTGGGTGCGGAGAACATCACTATCATTGGCCTGCGAAGCTGGCCGACGGAATCCATGGAAAAGGCTATGGAGCTAGGTGTGAATATTGTCACCGCCTTCGACATAATGGAAAAAGGCCTGAAGCGGGCAGCGCAATCTCTGCCAGAAAGGGGAGATGTGTATCTGACCATAGATATCGATGTTTTGGATCCGGCTTACGCCCCGGGAACAGGCACTCCAGAGCCCATGGGCATGAGACCGGAGCAGGTCATGAGCATAATAGACGTCCTTTCTCCGAGGATCGTCGGGATGGACATCGTTGAGATATGCCCTCCTGTGGACATCAACGGCCTTACAAGCTTCTTGGGAGCGCATCTCATGGCGGAGTTTATCCGCTCCTTTTTCTCCGAACTCTCCGCGCACTGAGCACGATTACGAGAGCCGCCGTGGATATTGCGAACTCGAAGCCCGGCATGGACTGCTCTGTCTTCACGGCCACTCTTCCACTCTGAGTGAAACTTATGGAGACATATTCGTCGTCTCTCTGAAGATAGCCGTCCTGATAGGTGATGGTTTTATAGTAATCACTGAGATGCGTCCCGTTCCCGTCGTCGATCCATGTCGTGAAACGATAGGCATCTCTTATCAGGAACTCCGAATTGACCACATCGACGTTGTACCAGTAATTCCCGGTGTTGCCATCCTCAGGAGGGATATATATAAGAGCCCATGCATGGCCACCCCAGTAGTTCTCGTTCGCATTGTAGAGAGCGCCCAGCTCCAGTCTGGCGGGAATCCCCAGCGCTCTCAGGAGGGATATGTAAAGCATGGCCTGCTCATCGCAGTCGCCCCACCCATCCCTAAGTGTTGCCAGCGCATGCTTCGGCAGTCCTCCGTACTCGCTTTTAACATATGTCATCTGCTGGTCGGTGGAATATGTGAAATGGCTTATTACGTATTCATATATGACCTTCACCTTGGAATAGACATCCGGCTTGTCATCCGCCAGCTGATGCGCGAGATTGCTTATCTGGGGGGCAGAGGGTTCGATCATGATATCCACCCTCCCGTCCCCGTCGCGGTCATTTGTGGGCGGGATAAGATTGGTATCGTCTTCCTCCAGAACCCATTCGTCACCCGTGTACTGGACGATGAGCTCCTGAGGTATATCGGCGATTCCACCGCTCCTCTCCATCTCCCACACCAGAGTCTCGGTCTCCATGGACACCCTTATCGATATGATGTCCTCTCTGTTAAATGTGCCAAGGCTTCCTCGCCACACATCCCATGTTTTTCCGTATTTTACCGGGCTTTCGGTCGGCGTCGGACTGTAACGGACTTCCGTGACCCGCTGTGCGGGCAGAACATCGGTTATTTTGGGAAGGTCAAGGGCATAATCGGCAGTTCCCGAGAGCACTATCCTTCTCTCAACGGTGAAAGAGGCTTTTTCCGGAAAGACACGTTCATATAACGGGAACTTGTTCGTTATCATGTTAAGAACAGGAGGCGAAAGCAGAAGCATTACCAGTAGAAGAATAAGAACAGAAACCGCTATCGAACGAAAGACGCTCCTTCTCTTCTTGGGAGGCTTTGCGGGGTGCTGCGCTCCAGATGGAGGGCTGTAATGCTGCTCTGGCTCCGGAGGAGCGCCGAAATACGGGACATCATCCTGACCGTTCATACTATCCACTACCAAAACAAATATTAAAAATTAATGGGTTAAAAATGTAAAGGATTTATTCTCTCTTTCTGTATGTTGCAAAGGCTATGGTCGCTATGGAAATGGCGAGAATCACCATAACCGCCTCGAATCCGGGAGTCTTCTGCTCCGGTCCCGGAATCGTTTCGTTGGTATATGTGGTCTGGTTGAGATAGTTCGTCTCTCCGGCGGACACCGGTGCGGGACTTCCCACGACCTCTATCTGGACGCTTCTGGAGGCGGAAGTCTCGTATCCGTCTTTCTCTGCGACAATGGAAAGTGTGTAGTATATGTCGGTCGTCGTTCCCGGTGCTGTGAAGTTTATAACCAGCGTATCGTTCTCTCCGGCGGACACGGATGTCATCGCCCCTGTTATCGATGGGGACAGAGTCACTACAAGATTCGCATCAGGTATGACCGTGCCATCCGATGTGACCAAGACGATTATCTCCGTGCTGTTGCCGCTTCCGACGGTAAATCTTCCTTCCTGAGGCAGGTTGGTTATCTCCACGGATAGCGACGGAAGAGTCTCGACCGGTTTCACGGTTACCGCTGCCGACTTCTTCACATGTATATATCCCGCCTTATAGGCAGCGACCGTTATTGTAACATCCGTTGTCTCGTTTACCTCGGGAAGCGTAAGCGTTACGCTGCCCGTTCCAGAAGCATCTGTGTATATCTCCTCCTCGGAAAGCGTACCTGCGCTCACGGAGAACATCACCTTAGCGCCCTCTATCGAATTCGAACCGTCAGTGACTGTCACCGTAACGGTCATGGTATCTCCGGAGGTGGCACTAACCGTCGATGGTATGATGACCATATCGAGGCTACCCTCGATCACATGATACACCTCGAGGAGCGAGAACTTGTTGTTTATGCCGTTTATCATGTTGTAGTATCCATCGTACTTCGTTCCATTGTAGAACTGAAGGCCATTGAGGTAGGTCAGGACTATCACGGCCGTATCCTCGTAAAGTATTCCCTGGGCATCCTTTATGTATTTCTGCTTTGTGGATATGTCCATGGCGGAATTCGCTTTCTGCATAACGGCATCGAAATCAGGATTCGAATACTGCATGAAGTTGTTGGCATTTCCGGTAACAAAATCGTTCAGATAGGAGGGGTCCAGAGGATAGGACATCCGGGTCATAACCATATCGAAGTTGCCGCTGTACATATCGGCGCTCACATTGGCGCCGATGTCCACAATCCATGTGTTGTTTATCCCGATCTCTTTAAGTATGACGGAAACAACCTGTGCCTCCGCGGCAAGGTAGTTGTCCTCTGTGATTCCCACGCTCTTTATTGTGATATAGAACGGAGTTCCGTCCGGAAGGTCCACATATCCGTCACCATCGGTATCGACGAATCCGGCGCTCGTCAGAATGGACGAAGCCGTTCCCTTGTCATAGGGTCTTGCCGGAAGCGAGGAGTTGTACCAGAAGACGTTGTCCCTCGGGATTATAGAATCTCCGACTATGCCGCTGTTCATGAGGGTGTCGCTAACAAAGCTCGCCTTGTCCACCGCATAAGATACGGCCTTTCTGAAATCGGAATTGTTCAGCGGGGTCGCTCCGCAGTTTATCCTGAGTTCTATGGTGTTTGTCGTAAGAGGTGTGACTACGTTGGCACCCTCGATAACCGACTTGTAATACGGGTCGACATTGTCGAATATGACATCTATCCTGCCGTTGTTCAGGTCGTCAACCGCTGCCGAATCCTTAACTTCCTCCACAAAGGTGACGGAATCTATATATGGTCTACCCATGAAATAGTTCGGATTTACCGCCAGGGAGAAAGTGTTCTGCGTGAATGTGAAATCCACGGTCACATAATCGAATTCGCTCATGCTGTATATGGTCAGAATTCCATTCGGACCATCAACCTCGTATTCCGTGGTGGAATTGAGGATTGTCTCGGCACTCCAGTTCGTTCCGACAAACGCTCCGGTCTCATTCAGGAGTGGAGGGAATATATGCACGACAACCTCATCAGGGTTAACGTCGGTATGGGAAAGTTCGAACTGCACATTCGTTCCACCCCTTCTCGTACCAGCATCGTTGGGGTCATTCAGTGTTATGTTGTAGTTCGTACCCGTCCTGTTTCCGCTGGTATAATCCATGAACGGGCCGGTCCCTACCGGGCTGTTCGCACTTCCGTCCTTTATTATCGGTACCAGAAGCGCCTTTGTGAAGAAATCACTGTTCGGAGCGTTCAGCACGAACTGTACGGTGGCATCGTCTATCGCCGTGACTGCGTTGATGAAAGACACATATCCATTATAGATGCTCCCGCTGCTCATATATTGTTCATAGCTGTAGACCACATCTGCGGATGTCAGTTCGGTACCATCCGTAAAAGTAACACCACTTCTAAGCGTGACGTTCACAGTGAGATTGTCCGCCGCAACTTCCCAATCAGCTGCAAGCCACGGTATTATTCCCTCGGTTGGCTTATAAACCGCCAGTGAGTCGTACAGCAGATCCATTATCCACTCTTCGTCTGTCGCATTGAGCGGATTTGTCGTTGCTGGAGCCTCGTAGACGCCAACAAGCAGATCTCCGCCTATCTCCTTTACCGTGGCAGCCTTAACCCCGGCAGTTCCTGCTCCAATGGCCATGAATATCATGGCGAATACCACCAGTATTTAGAATGCTGTGCTTTTTACCTGAGTTTTCTTATGATTTTGCGTCATTTTCTTCCTCCTAAATTCTTATTGAACCAATCCTTTAGGATTCGTGTGAGAGAGGAATGGTTGGCTGATATAAATATCTTTCGTTCCTGTGTTACTAAAGTCCCTGCTATCGGAGCATACTGGAGTGGGGGCAATCCTTAAATCTCCGAACTATATGGTTCCGGCGTTCCTATGTACAGACAGGCATGTTATGACGAGCCGCTGCTCAGCGAGATAGGCGAAAGAGAGGAAAGCGGGTACTTTCCAGGGGCCGAGGTGAATATACCGAATAAGCTCGAAAGGAAGAATCTCCGAATCCCGCAGATATCGGAGAACAGAGTGGTCCGGCATTTCATAAGACTCTCCCAGATGAACTATGGAGTGGATACGGGTTTCTATCCTCTGGGCTCATGTACGATGAAGTACAATCCCAAGTACTCCGAAGAGATAGCCTCGTGGGAGAAATCATCGGAGTTGCACCCTTATCAGGACGAAAGGACCGTGCAGGGAGCACTCCGCATCATGTACGAACTTCAGGAGTATCTAGCGAATATAGGTGGTATGGGTGCCGTGACACTTCAGCCCGCCGCCGGTGCTCACGGGGAATTCGCGGGATTGAGAATAATACGGGCGTACCACGAACTAAAAGGTGAGGATAGAGATGAGGTTATAGTACCGGACAGCGCTCACGGAACCAACCCGGCGAGCGCGGCTATGAACGGATACAAGGTCATTGAGATAGAATCCAGGAACGGTACGGTGGATTTGGACGCTCTCGAGGCAGCGCTCTCCGAAAGGACATCCGCATTCATGCTAACGAATCCCAACACTCTGGGCATATTCGAGGAGGATGTGGTTAAGATAGCGGAAATGGTGCATGATGCCGGCGCTCTTCTCTACTACGACGGTGCCAACCTCAACGCCATAATGGGAAAAACAAGTCCGAGAAAGATGGGCTTCGATGTGATGCACTTCAACCTTCACAAGACATTCTCCACACCGCACGGAGGGGGGGGTCCGGGCTCGGGCCCTGTCGGAGTCGTGGAAAAGCTCAGAGATTTTCTGCCTGTGCCTATTGTGGGCTATGATGGAGAGCGATATTTCTTCGATTACAACATCCCCTACAGCATTGGTAAGGTGAGGGCATATTACGGTAACTTCACTGTGTTACTGAAAGCATGGCTCTACATCCGCAGGCTCGGTGGAAAGGGACTTGTCGAGGCAAGTGAAATGGCAGTCCTCAACTCGAATTATCTGAGGGCGGTCCTGTCGAAGCACATCGAGATGCCCTACAGACCATTGAGAAAGCACGAATTCGTCCTCAGCGGAGAAGAACTGAAAAAGAAAGGAATAAGAACACTGGACATAGCCAAGCGCCTTCTGGATTACGGGTATCACGCACCGACTATATACTTCCCCCTGCTAGTGCGTGAGGCACTTATGATAGAGCCGACGGAAACCGAGAGTAAGGATGAGCTCGATGCTTTTGCCGGAGCGTTCTTAAAAATACTGGAAGAAGACACGGAAACAGTGAAGAGCGCTCCCGGTAACACCGCCGTTAAAAGGGTAGATGATGTCAGAGCGGCAAAAAATCCGGTGCTTTCGTGGAAGGACATCGGATAAGTATTTAATCCCAAAAGCAATACAGGTGCATGAGCCGGGCTGATGAGGTACTTGAAAAGACCTTCTACCTGAATCGGATAAGGTCCCTTGAGATAAGGGCATATATGATACAGATTGCGACGATGATAGGTATAGGTTTCTTCTTTTCCCTTATTCAGGGTGCGACCTTCAAACCTTTCTACCTCCCAATGGAGTTCTTCATATACGTGGTTCTGATAATGCTGATAGCCATGGCCTTCGAGTCATTCTTCTTCACGACGCTGGAGATGAAGAACCAGGAGACGGATTCCGGAAAATATTTCACTGCCAAGAAGGCCTCTAAAAACGCTTTGAAAATCATGGTTATAGCGATAGTATTCATAGCCCTATTCGCAAACCCCGTGTCCGAAAAAATCATCGAAGACATCGCTACGGAAAATTATACCGTTGAAATGAGAAATTCTTCCGCCACATTCGAGTTCAGTTCCGTAGACAGATTCGGAATAATGAGAAACAGCGTAGAGGTATCCGGAAAGGGTTATTCTGGCGAGTATGAGGTGTTCCTTTTCGATAAGGACGCATATTATCCCGGCATAAACTACACGATAAACGCCCGCTATTCATCCCAAACCTATGGAGACAACATCACAATACTCTATCCTCCCGAAAGCAGGGGATATTACGAATATGTCGTACTGATTCTGGGGAACGGTACGGGCGATTTCTCCATCAGGGTTCTCAAGGAGATATCCAATGATTTCGTACTCTATGTGGCTCTCTTTCTCTCGATAATCGCCATATCGAACGCATGGTGGTTTGTGTATCTTCAGAAGGATATAAAGAAATACGGAACCGAACTGGTTTCAGGCTGAAACTCTTTCCCATTCCTTTCCCAGCACGGCCATTGCCTTTGCGGCCCTTGTCGTCGACGGATAGATCGGTATCTTTTCTTCCTTCAGGTCAACTATAACGGATTCCATTTCCTCACCGCCTATCCAGCATCCGAGTATGGGCTTACCGCAGTTTTTGTGCTCTCTGACCAGCTTTTTCAGCGCTCCCACATACTCCTTCGGTCTGGCATAGCCGGCATGGACACAGACGACTATGAGCCCCTCGACATTGCCGTCCTCCAGAAGTATCCTGCTTGCCGATTCGTAAAGATAAAAGCCCGCATCGCCTATTACATCCACGGGATTCCTCGGAGTGCTTATCGGAGGCAATACTTCTCTCAGTCTTTCCTTCGTTTTCTCCGTTATCTCCGCAACTTCCAGACCTTCCATCTCAAGTGCATCCGAAAGCAGTATTCCCGCACCGCCGCCGTTGGTGACTATTCCGATTCTCTTTCCCTTTAGAGGAGGTTGCCTGGAGAGTGCGGTTGCGAAATCAAAGAGCTCCGGGGTATCTCTGGCCCTGTGTATCCTCAGCTGTCTGAAGACGGAGTCATAGATCCTGTCCGAACCGCTCAGGGAGCCTGTATGCGTGGCTGCGGCTGCCGCACCTGCTCTGGTTCTACCGGATTTTATCGCAACTATGGGTTTGTCGCATCTTCTAACGGCCTCAATGAACTTTTTACCGTCCTTTATTCCCTCTATGTACATGGCTATTACCCTTGTATGCGGGTCCTTGCTGAGATACTCTATTATCTCCGCATCGCTGACATCTATCTTGTTTCCGACACTTATGACCTTGGAAAGTCCGATTCTTTCGCGGTTCGCATGGTGGATCATACCTATGCAGAGAGCCCCGCTCTGACTTGCGAGTGCTATGTGTCCAGGGTCAGGCATACCGAAAACGAAGGAAGCGTCCAGATCATCCACAGGATTCTTGTAGCCCATGGTATTCGGTCCGATAATCCTTATTCCCGTTTCCTTCACTATGTCCTTCAGCTCATCCTCAAGCACCTTTCCTTCTCCGCCTATTTCTCCGAATCCCGCGGAGATTATTATCACGCCGGCAACGCCCTTTTTCGCGGATTCCCTCACGGCATCGGGAACGAATCTTGCCGGTATGGCTATCACAGCCAGATCAATCTCCTCGGATATGTCAAGAATGCTCGGATAGCATTTCAGCCCCATTATCTCTTTTGCTTTTGGGTTCACGGGATAAACCTTCCCGGGATAGCCGCTGACGAGAACATTGAGAAGCGTTGCGTGCCCTATCTTTACCGGTTCCCTGGAGGCACCTATCACAGCTATGCTCCCGGGCGAAAACATCCTTTCTAGTCTCTCTCTGTCGTCCATGAGTGAGGATAGGGGCGGAGATAATAAGTTTATCCGTCAGGGTCATCGAAAGAGTTATCTGCTCAATGCCGTACGTTTTGAGAGAGGCAGATGTGATATGACCGAAATTCATCCGATAGCTCTCGGAACTGTCAGGGTTTTTCTCCTGAAAGGAGAAAGGAACATTCTCGTGGACGCCGGAAATCCCGGCGATGATGGAAAGATGGTGAGAAAACTGAGCGCTCTCGGTTTTAGACCGGAAGATATCTCTCTCATAATAATCACCCACGGTCATCAGGACCACTTCGGGAGTGCGGACAGGATGAGGGAGATTACCGGAGCTCCCGTTATGATGCACGCGAACGATGCTTTTTCAATAGCCGAGGGAAAAAATCAGTCCGCAGCGCCACGCACACTTGCTGCGAAGATATATATGCGCCTTATAAAGGGCAGATTATCGAAATTCACTCCGTTTGAGCCGGACATTGTCATAGATAAGGAGATATCTCTGCATGAATACGGGGTCGAAGGAAAAATAATTCATACGCCCGGACATACCTCCGGCTCGATTTCCATTCATCTGGATGATGGAACATGCATCGTCGGGGACATGCTCATGGGAAGGAGACCCGCATATCCGATGTTCGTATCCGATATTGGAACGCTCCGACACAGCATAAGGAGAATTCTTTCGCTGAATCCCAGGTTGATATATGCCAGCCACGGAGGGCCATATATCCCGGCCGATGTGGAAAAACTGCTTTTGAGGTGAAAATGGCGGGTGAACAAAGTGCCTGACGGGTAAGAGGTATAAAGCAATCCCTTTAAGTTAAAATACTCCCATCGATTGGACGGCGGAATGAGCACCATAGAAGAGCGCATAAAGGAACTCGAAGAAGAGATTGCAAGAACCGAATACAACAAGGCGACCCAGCATCACATAGGCAGGTTAAAGGCAAGAATAGCCTTCCTGAAGGAGCAGCTCGAGAAAAGGAGGAGCGCGAAAGGCGGCGGCAAAGGTTATGCTGTAAAGAAATCCGGCAATGCCACCGTGGGTCTCGTTGGATTTCCAAGTGTGGGAAAGAGCACGATTCTGAACAAAATCACCGATGCTGAGAGCGAAGTGGGAGCCTATCACTTCACCACCCTGGACATCGTTCCCGGAGTGATGGAATATAAGCATGCGAAGATCCAGATCCTCGATATGCCCGGGATAATAAGGGGAGCGTCGGGGGGCAAGGGAAGGGGAAAGGAGGTCATCTCCGTTGCCAGAAGCGTTGACCTGATACTCCTTATTCTGGATGTCTTCGAAACCAATCTGGATGTCCTCACAGAGGAGCTGGAGAGCGCCGGCGTAAGGCTGAACAAAAGGCCTGCGGATATAACACTCACAAAGACGGACAGGGGCGGAATAACGGTTAACACAACGGTGGAACTCACAAAGATGGATATTGAGCTGGCGGAGGACATTCTCAAGGAATACGGTATTGTAAACGGAACCCTGGTGATAAGAGAAGATATAACGGAGGATGACCTGATAGACTTTCTTGCCGGAAACAGAGTCTACACAAAGGCCATAGCCGTGCTGAACAAGATAGACCTCGTAACTCCGGAATATGTGGAAAAACTCAGGAACAGGTTCGGAGGATGGAAGATAATACCGGTATCCGCAGAGAAAGGCACGGGCATGGAAGAACTCAAGGAGGCCATATATCAGAACCTCGAGCTCATAAACATATATCTCAAACCGCAGGGCGGTAAAGCGGATCTGGATGAGCCTCTGGTTGTGAAAAAGGGCTCAACCGTGGAGATGGTCTGCAATTCCCTTAACAGGGATTTCGTGGAGAAATTCAGGTATGCCAGGGTGTGGGGAAAAAGTGCGAAGTTCGACGGGCAGCAGGTCGGACTGAACCATGTGGTTGAGGACGGAGACATCCTAAACATAGTGGTGAGACACTGAATCATTCCCTCTCTATCTCGATCTCCACCTCTATTGCCCGGTATGAGAGGGCGACATCCATTATGGCAAAGAGAATTCCCGCGAACATTGAAATAAGCGCAACAGAGAAGGAAACCGTTGCAAAGAATTCAAGCGGGCTGGAAGATATGGCCTCCAGAAGTATGAAGACGGAACTGAATGAGGCCAGCATAACAGTCACGAATAGGAGCAGAAGGGCATTTCTCAGGTATATCCCTCTCTTTATGAGCAGTCTGGTCTGAACATCGATGCTCTTCTTTCTCTTACCGACATCCTTTTCGCATTTACTGCAGAGATCCCTTATCTCCGTGTTGAACTCCCTTATACGATCTATGACCCTCCCGTATCTGTTCTGGATGGAGAGCGCCAGCAGTCCTGCACCTGATATCAGGAGTATCGGCGCAAGTGCCGCCGCGATTATCTCGGTAGATGCGATGTCCACATTGAACCCTCTTTTTGAGATGGATGGGCAGGCGGAGAGCCTGACGCACAGCCGCCCAAGGCCATTTTTTGGGGGCACGCCTTTTTCGTGCCAAACGGGACGGACTTACGTGCTACCCATCCTTTTTCCGAAGTAATCGGGGTGTATTTGTAGTTTGCCCCCATACAAAATTTAATTACTTTGTACTCTATATGCCGCCGTGAAGAGAGGCACCCTGTTCGCTCTTATCGCGATAATCTTCCTCACCATATTCCTGAGAGCACTCCCCTTTTTCCAGCATGTCTTCTGGGGGATGGATGAGGGAGAATATCTAAGGATGACTGAGAACATACTTAGAACAGGGACAATCTCAAGTGAATACAACGGCTGGACCGTTGCATACCCGTATTTTCAGGGATATTTCGTGCTTTCCGCAGCCTTCTCATCGCTTTCTTCACTGTCTGCCCTCGCCTCTCTGGGTGCGGTCATAATTTTTTCAATTCTGGCACCAATCTCGGTTTTTCTAATGGTTTCAAAGATAATGGGGGAGAGTGCCGGAATCTGGGCCTCCGGTTTTATCGCGGTTGCCGCTCCATATGCCTATCACACATCGCTCCCCGCACCTGAATCTCTGGGTCAGGCAATGCTCATACTGACAATTCTAATTTTGTGGAGAGACGGGGAAAAGACCCTGTTTCCCGCACTCTTCATGGCCACGGCAATGCTTGTTTCACATCCCCTCTCCGGATACATGCTCCTGCTTTTTACGGGTACTTCCGTGGCAATGCGAATATTCAGAGGAGATGACTGGAAGAAGAGATGGGTGTTTCTGGCGATATACTCGACGATTCTCATGATATACTGGATGTTTGTGGGCGAAGGATTCCGGAAGGGCGTTCTGATAAGTTCTGGCGTCTCTCCCGTACTGGTGGTTTTCCTCACATATCTCGCCCTATTTTCCCTATATATGCTGGGAAAAGCAAGTAAGGGAAGGAGGCTGGTGGGATACCGGGAGTCGCCGGGAGAGATATCTCTGCCCGTTCCGGCCCTAATGTCCGCTCTCGCCGCCTCAATTCTAATCCTTTCGATGACCTTTGGAATACCTGGTTTAAAGAGCGCCCTGGATCCTAGCGCCGCCCTTTTTTATCTACCGTTTCTCGGACTTATAATGGTGTCTTTCTGGGGCACATATCCGATAAAAGCCTCGAGAAGAGGCTTGGAGGTACTGGGGTGGCTTATGGCACTCACCCTGTCCGCTTTGGCAGGGTACTTCATAAACGCCCATCTGCTCATCCCCTACAGGCATCTGGAATTCCTGATGATTCCAATCGCCGTGCTCTTCGGAGCAGCCGCATATATTCTGACATCCGGCAGGGGGAAGGAAAACAGATTTGCCGGATTTCTTGTCGTTTTACTGCTCATAAACGCGTTTATAGTTTATCCGCCTTCTCAGTACATGGGAGGATTTTCCGAATCCACCGATTGGGAGGAAATACCATCCATAGTAGTTGCTTCGGGGTTCGATGGCCTGATAGCCACGGACCACCGACTTAGTACCGACATATTCGCGCTCGGCAAGGAGGAGGTAAGCTGGGAAGATGCCGGGGATTTCTTCAGAAACCCGGATAATTCCACATATGCTCCGAACTATGTATTGTTGACAGAAAAAATGAAAAAAGGAGCGGCATTCGGCAGTGGAAACCCGGCGGAAAGGATCGATGAGACCCCTTTCTTCGCCTGCTATCTGATATACAGAGATTCATTCTCTTCGATATATTTGTGGTGTTGAGGCTCAGGAAGGTCTCGTGCTCAGCCTGTAATAGGTGCTCGTTCCCTGGAGATTTTCATGCAGACTTTCCACGAGAACGCCGTATTCTTCAGGGGTCTCGAAGCTTTTGACGAAATCATAGTCTCCTACCACGGGTTCGAACCCCATCTCTTTTATCGATTTTATTATCTCAAGGGGGGAAATCGATTCGCTATTGAAGTATATCTTTATGTACAGTTTCAGGATATCACCATAGGCGAATGGGCCGGGCCATTTAAAAAACTTTTGCTGCTCTGCCGTTTTTTTGCGAAAGGAAAACTACTTATAGCGCTCCGAAATAGCAGCATTGTGAACCTTCCGATGAAGATTATCGCCGCTCTTCTGATAATATCGGCCGGGATTTCAACGGTATACTCGGCACATATCACGATGCAGTACAGCGCTGCGATGAATGCGCTCGGAGAGTTCAGTGCCGGTGCGGAATACGATTTCAGGGCGATCGAAAACGGAACCCTGTATGTGAACATAACCTTTCGCAATCCGTCCAATATCGAAATAACCACTTATGAAATAGATTATGCCTTTTACATATATAATTCCAGCGAAAGACACTTCACCAGATACGCCGTTTTCACAGCGGCGCTCCCCATCCATATCGGGGCAAGCTCCGAGAAGAGGATAACGCTTAAGCTCTCTCTGTCGAACAGGGAGAATGTTCTCTGGCTCCTTCAAAACGAGGAGGATCCCACAATAGACCAGTATATGGAGATATATTATCAGATATCGAACTATGGCTACAAGAACGTTTACAGATGGGGCACACCTCATCTCTCATGCAGTACATGTGGAGGGGGAATCTTTGGATAAAGGCCGCATTTACGATATATTGTCACCCATGTTCTGGGGACTGGTCATAGCGCTCATCTCACTTCCTTTCTACCTCAGCATAGTCATACCCGAGATAGGAAGTACCATGGGAATAGATTCATTCTCCGTCTTTATGGCTCCTTTATTCGCATCTTTCCTTGTTTCGGTCATACTCTGCGACAGCGGGATAACGAGGTCTCTGATTGCAATGGTCTTCGCATCCATATTTCTTATGGCCCTGCTTCTTTTCATTCTGATGTATCCCTCTCTCGCCGGGTTGGTGTGGTTCCTGGACAATTATTACATAGACATAGGGACGAAGATGATTCTCAGCTTTGTAATCCTGTTTCCCAGCCTTCTGATCGGGGGTGTGACCGGCAAGGTCTTCGGAGAGTTCTTTATATCCGAGCAGACAAAGAGGGAAAAAAGGGAGCTCAACGAGAGAATGAGAGAATGGAAAGAGACGCTGGAGAAGGTTCTCCAGGAGAAACTCGAAGAGGAGATGAGGCAGAGGGAAAAGAGGGACCATCTCTCCGGTAGAAAGGAAAATACGGAAGATTTTGAAATAGGCGGTTTCTGAAAAATTTTTCAAGATACGGCTGCCGGGACGAGCAAAATACGAAGTATTTTGCGAGTCAGACTTTTCGCATAGCAAAAAGTCGTAGGCGCTACATTCGAGCGCAGCGAGAATGCGGCTGCCGGGATTCGAACCCGGGCAAGAGGCTTGGGAAGCCCCTATCCTAACCAGCTAGATCACAGCCGCACGGCAGGGAGCAATCGAAGGAGGGATATAAAGATTTCAGGTGTCCGAAAGATGATAAATGTTTGCGAGCCTCTAATCGGCTCTGGGACAAAATTACCCGACACCTCTAACACTGAAAATATTGTGAAGAACTGAGATGGCGAAGAGCGCCATCTCTCTTCGATCCTCTCTTTTCTGGGAGATTTTCCATCCGAACCTTCTTTTGTCCGAGGAAAATCCAGATTCGCTGAGATTCCTCATGAAATACTCTTTCATGTAAGCATACGGATCCTTAAGCATCCTTCCTAAGATACGCCTCCATCTCATCCCATACCTTCTCATGTTATTTTTCGGAATCATATAAAGCCTCACCGAGGGTTCGAACATATGAACTACCTTTCTTGAGCTGTAATATCTATCCAGTCTTATCGACCTTATCCTCACACCGCTTTCTTCCATCATCTCCATTGCTTTTAAGAAAGCATCCATCTCAGACCTGTGAGAATATCCGAATGCGACATACAAACCTGTTCTTATGTCCATTATCCTGAAGGAATACCTGTATTCCCTGCTTTCTTTCTTAATTCCTGTTCTGTAATGCCTCGTTATGCTGAGGGAATATCCTGTTCCATCTCCTGAAAAATCTCCGGAAACCCCGTCTTCTTCAAGCAAAAGAATGAAGAGGTTATGCAATGCCATCCTTACCTCTTCATCAGAATACAACCTTTCTATGTATTTGTAACTCACCGTTATTCCGGATAAAGGTTTGAGAAACATGATTATGTTCTCCATATCTCTGTTGCTTCTTCCAATCATTCTTGTAAAAAGAAAGAGCATTGTTCTCTGGTAGATGCTCAGTTTTTTCGGTCTTCCTCTTCTTTTTATCGTCTTTATCTCAGATGCTTTTTTCACATACTCTGAAAGCCTGTTCAATCTCTCCCTGACCTTTTTTCTGTTAGATTCCCATCCGCTAGAGATTCTACTTTCTTCCTCTGTTACATCCTTTCTTACCTCTTCCAGCATTCTTAGTATCTCTTCTGTTTCTATATTCGAGAGGTTCATGTACGACCAGAATAACGAAAGATATTTATAGATATCTATTATTCGGAACAACCATGCGAGAAATAAAGATCGAAAAGGATAGGATAATCCTGAGAGATGAGGTGGAAATAATCTATGAAAAGACTGTGACTCCTTTCGGAACCAGTGGAAAGATAGACGCTCCTAAGAGATACATAGGCAGGCGTGCCTATGTTATCATCCTGAAGGATTGAGTATTTTTGTCCCAATGCCCCTCTAATCCAAACATATATATCCAACCTCAAAATCCCTGGATTGTGAAAATCTCGGTGATAATTCCAACCATGAACGAGGAAGAATCCATCGGTGAGGTGCTGGACGAGATAAATCGCGCTCTTCGGGGATGGGATTATGAGATTCTGATGGTCGATACCGACTCGAAGGACGGGACAAGGGATATCGGAAGGGAGAAGGGAGCAAAGATAATAGATGAGCCGAGGAGGGGCTACGGAAGGGCGTATAAGACGGGTTTTGAAAAGGCGACGGGAGATATAAGCGTCACACTGGATGGGGATACGACATACCCCGCTTACGACATCCCGAGGCTAGTAAAGATGCTTGTGAATGAGAAGCTGGATTTCATAACCACGGACAGGCTGAGCGACATGGAGAAGGGCGCCATGAGCCTGAAACACAGGTTCGGCAACTGGGTCCTCGCAAAGACCGCTAACCTTCTCTTCGGTCTGCATCTGAAGGATTCTCAGTCGGGTATGTGGGTTTTCAGAAGAGAAGCACTCAAGAAGATGACCCTTATCAGCGACGGCATGCCCTTATCCGAGGAGATAAAGATAGAGGCATTTAAGAAGCTGAGAGCAAAAGAAGTCCCCATAAAATACCGCCCCAGAAAGGGTGAGGTCAAACTGAATTCCTGGAAAGATGGTAAGGAGAACCTGAAATTCCTTTTCAGAAAGAAGAAAATGATGAAAGGCAGAAAGGAAGTGATGTCATGAAGAGAGATGTAATATCAATGCTGGATGTGAAGGAGGATCTTGAAGAGATACTGGACCTGGCCGCAGAGATAAAGAAAAAGCAGAAGTCCGGAGAGATATACAAGCCGTTGAAGAACAGGACCCTCGGAATGATATTTGAGAAACCGAGCACGAGGACCAGGATATCCTTCGAGGTGGGAATGACACAGCTAGGCGGCCATGCCATATATCTTAGTCCCAAGGACATGCAGATGGGAAGAGGAGAAACTGTTGCCGATACTGCCAGAGTTCTGTCCAGATATGTGGATGCCATAATGTACAGGGCGTTCAGTCATGACATCATGCTGGAACTCGCGAAGCATGCGACAGTACCCGTGATAAATGGGCTGGACGATGTGGAGCATCCGACCCAAATACTTGCGGACCTTCTCACCATAAGGGAGCATAAAGGAGATTTCAGGGGATTGAAGTTCGTCTATGTAGGAGATGGAAATAACGTCGCCA
>JAJRVK010000012.1 GCA_024277315.1 archaeon
ACGGAGTTAGAATAAGACCTATGAGGGATTGAAATAGGCCTGCGAGAAGTTACTTCATGCCATTTAAGGGTCGCATTAAGAATTCTGATAGAATTTCGATATGCTGCCATTCCCTCCAGACAACTTAGATATGCCCCCTGTACCAACATACTTAAATAAAAGGCCGAAAAGTGTACCAACTTTCTTATAAGTATCCCATATATTGATGGATGTGGAGGCGAAAACATGCTCACGAAAAACGAACCGAAAAACGGTGCGATCGGCACCGATAAAAAAGCATGGAATCGGGAGAAAGTGAGGCCTGGATTCGCAGTGCTGGTTTCCATTGTGCTGCTGACCTCCACTGGCATGCTTGATACGGGAATGGGTGACGAGCCCTATATCTATACGGACAGAGCCTACATCGAATATCTGAACATATCCGCGGAAATAGACAACAACTACGCAGTAACCGAGATGGAAGAAGTTGTGGTGAATCCATTGGAATATTCGGTATCCGGAACATTCATATTTGAAATACCGGAAAAGGCATTCATATCCAACTTCTCCCTGACCATAGACGGCGAAACATACTATGCGAAGATAGTGTCCAGCGAGGAGGGAAAGGAGGAGTTTCAGGATGCCGTTCTCAACGGAACGGATGCCGGGCTTGTGGAATCCTATGGGAGCAATATATTCTCGTATTCCATAAGCATGTCTGCATATCAGAAAATCTCCGTAAGACTCAGATACGAGGAGTACATGGAGAAAAAACTGGGTGGTTATGAGTACATTATACCTTTCTCGGGCGCATATTACTCATATGTGGACAGTCTATCGGTGGATGTTTCGATAAAATCCAGAATGGCAGTAATAGATGCCAGGGTGGAGAACTATCCCGATGCCAGCATAATATGGGCATCTTCCAATGAGGCAAAGGTCGGATATCGCACCATGTACTACGCACCGTCGGAGGATTTCATTGTGAACTACGAGCTCGGAGCGCCGCCTACCAACGGAACGCTTCTCAACTACAAGTACAACGGAACCCAATACTTCATGCACATCTTCTCCCCGCAGATAGGGGACTTGGGAGGGAAGTCCATGCCGAAGGACATAATCTTTGTCTTGGATAAATCCGGCTCAATGTCGGGTGAGAAGATAGCACAGTTGAAGGATGCGTTTTCCGAGATAATAGGGCAGCTGCCCGAACAGGATAACTTCAACATAATCCTCTTTGACAGCGCAATAACCGTTTACAGGGACGAACTTCTGCCGGCATCCGGGGGAAATAAGGCAGATGCGGTGACTTACATAAACAGCATAGAAGCTGGCGGGAGCACGAACATAAACGATGCCATGATCACTGCCCTGAATATGTTCGAAACGTCCGAAACAAGGGTTCCGATAATTGTCATGCTGACGGACGGACTTCCCACCTCCGGAATAACAAATACTATGGCCATAAGGCAGAATGTCCTGAGCAACAATACCGCAGGCGTTTCCATATTCTGTCTGGGCTTCGGATTCGATGTGGACTTCGACTTTCTTAAGGCAATGGCTCTTGAAAACGGAGGCATAGCCATAAGGATATACGAAGGGCAGGATGCCGGTGAGCAGATAACCGACTTCTACAATACAATATCCACACCTCTTCTCAGAGGTCTGAGCTTCAGCTATTCGGAGGGAGCCTGCGAGATTTATCCGACGTATGTCGACCAGATGTTCGATGGGACTGAGGTCGTGGTCGTGGGCAAATATAACGGAGAATCGGATGAGATTACGGCGAAGGTCACAGCCACATCCTGGGAAGGCACAATAAACTTCGAAGAAACATTCGTCCTCACTGATAATACGGAATACGATTTCATACCCAGATTCTGGGCATATGCAAAGATTCGATACCTTCTGGACGAGATTGCCGTGGAAGGAGAGGTGCCGTCTCTCGTGGAGAATGTGACCTCGCTTGCAGTGGAATACGGTTTCGTGACCCCGTACACATCGCTTCTCGTGAAACCTCTGATTGACGGCGGCGGAAGCAGCGAGACTACTGTAGAGGGTGGCACATATGCGGATAATTCATTACCCCCTGATTCCGCCATAGCAGCTCCGGCATACACTAACAGCACCCGCCCTATACTATCTCAGGGCGCTCCAGAGACGGAAAGCACCCCAGATACGCTCCCGGCCCGGTCAGAAGGATTCTCAAACCTTAGCTCGTTCTCTCTTCTCATCCTCCTGCTCGTCGGCACCGCTCTCGCAATAATCGGGTATGCCAAGATACAGAAGTACAGGCTGCTCGAGCAGGAAAGAAGGGAGATGATATACAACTATGTTCAGGAGCACCCCGGAGAACATTTCAGAGCTATACAGAGGGCTCTCGGTCTGGAGGTCGGGGTTCTGTCCCATCATCTGAACAAGCTGGAAAAGGGAGATTACATCCGATCGAGACAGGATGGCATATACAGGCGTTTCTATCCGATAAACTCGAAGATAGACATGAAACTGATACTTAGCGACGTGGAGAACAGGATACTGACATGGATAAAAAAGCATCCCGGCAGTTCGCAGAAAGATATAGCGAACAACCTGAAGCTTTCAAGAAAGGTGGTGAACTACCATCTAAAAATACTCAGAGATGCGGGTTTCGTGAGAACGGTGAAGGACGGCAGAAAGGTACTATCCACGCGGTGAGGAATTCTAAACCTTTTCACTTTATTCGCTGTTTTATCCTGTTACATGCAACAGAAACAGCCTTTTAACCCATGGAAATGAAATCACATGCTCCTCACCCTTCTATTTGCTGTCGTCATATTCACGTTCATCGGCGTCATGCTCGGAATAATAACCGGTCTTGTTCCGGGAATTCATGTGAATACCGTCGCAACCCTCATTCTCATATTTTCTCCGGCCTTTGCAGGATTTGCGGTCCTTGTTTCCTCACCCCTGAGTGTATCCGCCGAATACGCCCTTGTCCTTGTGTCAGCCATGATAGTCGGCAATCTCATAACCCATACCTTTCTGGACTTCATACCCTCGGCGCTCTTCGGAGCACCTGACGAGGACATGGCACTGTCTGTTCTTCCGGCGCACAGATTGGTCCTCGGAGGAGAGGGCGAGAAAGCGATCAGACTCTCTGCCTCTGGAAGTCTGTACGCCGTTCTGATAGGGCTTGTGCTTCTGATTCCGGCGTATGTTTTCTTCGGAATTCTCGATGGATACAATAGGCTGGAACCCTATATTCCCTACATACTCTTACTGGTGGTTTCGGTCCTTATTGCCGAGGAGTCGGAGAAGGGTGGTAAATTCAGTCTCTATGCCCTCCTCGTGTTTCTTATGGCCGGTATTTTCGGATGGGTGGTCCTTAATGGGGGCCTGTTCCAAAATTCGCCTGCCGTTTTTCCTGGAATGGAGGAGAGTGCTCCCATATTCGCCGGACTTCTGGGATTGTTCGGTTTTCCGGCCCTTATCCAGAGCATGGGAGTGGTGGGAAACATTACGGCGGATGACATTAATTCGCATAAGGATGTTAAGGAGGGTGTGTTACGCAGCTCTTTTATCGGTACTGTCTCCGGTGCCTTTGTAGGCTGGTTCCCGGGCATAACGAGTGCCTCGGCAACCGTACTTGCTTCCAACCTATCCGACAGGCGCGACTCCGAGAACTTCATAACCGCCATGAGCGCCGTCAACACCTCCAATGCGGTCTTTGTCATACTGGCGCTCTTCGTAATCGGAAAGGCGAGAAGCGGAGCGTTGAAGGTTGTTCAGGGCCTTCTGCATCCAGGATTGTGGTCGAATCCCGCAAGTCCTCCGTCCCTCATATTCCTGCTTCTTTTCTCGGTCGTTCTCTCGGCGGCGATTGCCTATCCGCTGACGATACGCTCCGGAAAGTTCTTCCTCAAAAGGCTGGAAAAAATCGAATACAGAAAGATGTCCTTGACAATAATCGCCTTTCTGCTACTTCTTTGCATAGTTCTCGCAGGACCCGTGGGTATATATGTCGCATCAGTGGGAGCTATGCTCGGTCTCATACCTCCTCTTGTTGGAGTAAACAGAGTGCATCTCATGGGATTCCTCATAATACCTGTCATACTGTATCTGGGGGTCGGCGTATGAAAAGGATGGTGCGTGCACTCCTCTCACTTGGTTTCTCTTCAGCATTTTGTCTTCTATTCGGTCTCCGTTTCGAGGTCGCCTTCATGTCCGCAGTGTTCTCGGTTGCACTTACCGTCTTCAGGGTAAAATGGCTGAACACTCTGATTTTATGGGCGGTGGTGTTCTATATTCTCCTCATACCTCCATTTATGGGAATATTCGGGGAATTCTTCATTTCAGCGAATCTTGGATATTCTTCACATATGCTTGCAGAATGGCTGAGGGGAAATGTCGTGTTTCTCCCGGGAAAAAAGGTGCGAACCGGGTTCGAAGTGCCTGAAAGAGTCGCCATGCTTTCTTCCGCATCGGTCTTTATCATATCTCTGTTCTTTCTATAGTCCCTATCACTTCCTGGAAAAGAGCGTCGAAAGTGGGAAATATTTAATAATGCCCTTCTTTACGCTTCCATATGGCGCCGGAAACGGGCACCCCTTCTTCAAAGAAAGACATCGACGGGATGAAAGACATCCTCAACAGTGGAGAGACGAATCACATAGCGGGCATATTTTATCCGGCTCACGACCTCATGCCCTTCAGAATACGCGACATACTCCTGGTAGCGAGCCTCTACGATGCTTTCATCCTTGAAGAAGACCGCGGTCTTTCCGAGCAGATATTCGGTGAGTACCTGAGCCTTGGCATATCCTCGCCTCCCAGGGTGAAGCTCGTACCCACAGCCGAAAAAGCCCTGGAAGAACTGAAGAAGAAGAGATATGACCTTGTAATAACCATGACCCATCTATTCGATTCCGACCCGATGGAGTTCGGCAGGAAGATAAAGAAGATACAGTCCGATGTGCCTGTTGTGTTGCTGGTTACGGAAGCGAGAGAGGTGAGGCGATATTACTCTCCCGGAGAGAGGGAGGGAATAGATCGTGTCTTTCTTTGGACAGGCGACTCTGCGCTCTTCCTTGCCATAATAAAGCTCTTCGAAGACATGAAGAACGTGGACCATGACACGAGATACGGGAGCGTGAGGGTTATTCTCCTGGTGGAGGACTCCCCTCAGTACTACTCGATATTCCTCCCTCTCATGTACAAGGAGATAATGGTGCAGACACAGATGCTGATAGAGGAGAGCGCCAATGAGCAGGAAAAGGTCTGGAGAAAAAGAGCCAGGCCAAAAATACTCCTGGCGGAGACATACGAGGATGCCCTTTCAGTATATCGGCGCTACAAGGAATACATAATAGGTGTGATAACCGATGTTTCCTATCCGCGGGAGGGGAAGAAGGACAACAATGCCGGCTTCAGGCTCATATCCAATATGGATCCAGACATACCGGTACTCGTGCAGTCCTCCCAACCTGAGCACAGAAAAAAGGCTGAGGATTTCGGTGTGCCGTTCGTCGACAAAAACTCAGATGACCTGATATACGAATTCAGGAGATTCCTGAAAGAAAAGCTGGGTTTCGGCAGGTTCGTTTTCAGGCTCCCGGACGGTCCGGTTGTCGGGGAAGCGTCGAACATACGGGAATTCATAGAGATGGTGAAGACGGTTCCGGCCGAATCCCTGATATATCACGGCAGAAGGAACCAGTTCTCATCCTGGTTACTGGCCAGGGGTGAGATAGAACTAGCCCGCAGACTTAGACCGAAAAAGATATCCGACTTCGATGACGGGGAGGAGATGCGCTCCTATCTGATACGGGTCTTCGAGGAGGGGGAAAAGAAGAAGAGTCGGGGGGTCATCTCCGATTTCTCCACGAAGGCTTTCATATACGAGGGTACGATAACGAGGTTCGGTGGAGGTTCGCTGGGCGGAAAGGGCAGGGGAATAGCCTTTCTGACATATCTCTTCCAGAAAACAAATTTTCCAGCCAGATACGGAAGATACGGCCTTCACATACCATCGGCCTTCGTCATAGCGACCGATGAATTCGACAACTTCATAGAGGCCAATGACCTCCATGACATAAGGAACAAAGGCCTTTCGGACAGAGATATAATGGAAATTTTTATTCGGGCGGAACTCTCGGAGCATCTCATGGGAGCCCTGAAAGAATATCTTTCGTTTGTCAGAGAACCGATTGCCGTCAGATCTTCAAGCCTTTTCGAGGATTCTTACAATCAACCGTTTGCCGGCATATACTCCACATACCTCCTCCCAAACAACGAAAAGAGCGAAGAGCTGAGACTCAAACACCTCTCCGATGCCATAAAACTCGTCTATGCATCCACCTATTTCAGAAGGGCCAGAGCGTACATAAAAACCACCTTGCACACGACCGACGAGGATAAGATGGCAGTCGTAATACAGAAATTGGTAGGAAATCGCTTCGATGATGTGTTTTACCCGGTTTTCTCCGGTGTTGCTCAGTCCTACAATTTTTATCCACAGCATCCTTTGAAAAGAGAGGACGGGATTGTGAACCTCGCCCTCGGGCTGGGTAAAATCGTGGTGGAAGGCGGCAACTTCCTGACATTCTCTCCCAGAAGACCACAGGTAATCCTCGGATTTTCCAGCATAAAGGAGATTCTCAACAATGCACAGAACATATTTTACGCATTGGACATGACAGATGAGGACTTTGACCTGAAAAAGGGTGAGGACAGCACCATCAGGAAACTGTACATATCCGATGCCGAGAACCACAGGGATATAATGAAATGGACGGCGAGCATCTATGACCCGCAGGATGATGTGCTCAGAGACAGCATGGATGCCGAGGGATACAGGATAATAACTTTCGCTCCGATACTGAAATACGATATGTATCCCCTGCCGAGAATGCTGAAGGATGTGCTCGATCTCTGCCAGATGGCAATGGGCGGTGCCGTCGAAATAGAATTCGCTGCCAGGCTTAACGATGAAGGATATCCAGAACTGCATATACTCCAGATAAGACCCATATTAACGATGAAAAGACACATAGATGTCGAGTCTTTTGCACCCGAGAACAGGGAGAAATATCTGGTCTATTCTAACAGTGCTCTCGGGAACGGGGTTCTTACGAACATAAGAGACATTGTCTTCGTCCACAGAAAGAGGTTCGAAAGGAGCAAAACCACAGAGATAGCCGGAGAGATAGGTCATATCAATTCCATGCTGGAGGAGGCGCCCTATATACTCATAGGTCCCGGAAGATGGGGTACAAAGGACCGGTGGCTTGGGATTCCGGTCGAATGGGATCAGATATCGAATACAAGAGTCATGGTGGAAACGCCGATGGAGGATTTGAGGGTTGAATTTTCCCAGGGCTCTCACTTTTTTCACAACATAGCCTGTCTGAATATACCCTATCTCACAGTAGATTACAGAACAGATGAGAACTTCATAGACTGGGAATGGCTGGAAAACCTCACACCTACAGATGAGACGGAACATGTGGTCCATATCCGGCTGGAGAGAGCTCTGGAAGTTCGTGTGAATGGAAATACCGGTCGCGGTGCCATACTGAAGGAAGGCGAGAACTAGCTATTTTTCTCGCTTTAATCCTCTTTTCTCTTTCGCAATCTCTACGGCACCCTTTCCGGCCTCGACGAATGCCCTTCTCACACCTCCCACACCCAGCTTAACTCCGCCGAATATCCGGGATACGACCATAAGAAAACCGATCATTTCATTCTTTCTGAGGATTTCCAGCAGTGCCTTACCCGGTGCTCCGACCTCTCCATCGTCGTGGGCCTTTTCGACAATCTCCCCGTCAGCCAGAATTCTGTATGCCCAGCAGTGGTGTCTCGCTTTCTTGTACTTTCTTTTCTGGAGTTTGAGCCTTTCCTCCACATCCCTGATGTCATCCACACGGTAAAGATGCGCGTAAAACCTTGATTTGCGGTCTTTGAAGAGCGCCGATGATGCGGAATCGAGTTCCATATCACGGAAAAAGAGACCTGGTTCTTAAAATTAATTAAAAATGGAAATGGTTTAGAAGGAGGACTCTCCCTCTTTTTCTTCCAGCGTGAAACCCGGTTCTTCGGTCTCTTCCGGCGGAATCTCTTCGGGCACTGTCTCTTCGACTATCGGTTCTTCGGGCACTGTCTGCGGTGTTTCAGCCGCCTCGTAGGGCTCTGGCTGATGTTTCTTCCTCTTGCCTCCGCGGGAACCTGCCACCGCTACCGCGACTATTATCAGCAGTATCACCAGAAGTATTATTCCGAGAAGCATGAGGTTCTCATCGCTTATGCCGCCTGTCTCAACCGCCTCGACCGCATGGTAGGGTGTCCCGGGGTTCGTGGACCTTATCGTTATCTCCTGGGTTTCGAGCATCCAGCCGGGTCCGTCTCCGTAGGAGTCCACATAGTTTATCGCCACATCGATGACATAGGGTCTACCCTCGACGAGGTTTATGTTGGTCATCATCCTGAAGCTGAGTGTCACCGACTCACCTGGTGCAAGGTTGTCTGCCTTCATGACCCATATCTGTGCCGTGGGTGAGTTGAAAACTCCTTCTATATATAAGGCCAGATCGACTATGTCCTTGGCATCGCTTATATTGAGCTGTTCGAGGGTTACTCCACTGTATTCCGTATCCTTGGAGTTCGTTTTGTTCATGCTTCCGTCCTGGAGATATTCCCAGCCATACCATCCCCAACCTGGCCAGTATTCGCTTTCATTGTAATAATATCCATTCGGTACGGAAACTATCTTGTTGTTATCGTTGCTGGATATCGCGCTCACGAATCCGTCTATGACATCCCAGCTGTATCCCACATTGCCGGGTATTGTAACGAATACATCCCTGGCCGTGTCGTCTCCGAGATTCTCTATCGTCAGGTTGAGGTAGAATATCTTGCCGGGCTCTATGTCTCCGGTCACAAAGCTTGTCACTACCAGTTCCGGACCGAATCCTCTGACCTCCACAACGGCATCTATGGTTGTGTTCATCCACATGGTCGTGTCGACATTTCTGCCGGTAACTGTTATCTCCACGGTATATATGCCAGGCATTGTCTCCGGATTGAGGTCCACAAACCATTCCATCCATGCGGAACTTCCCGCATTGACATAATCGTCGGAATTCCATATATCGTTCTCCACGGTCGTGGCATCATGGTCCAGCGGATTCCAGAAGGGAGTGCCGGGTCCGACATGGAGTGTGGCTCTGAGATCGGAATAATCGACCATCTCGTAGTTGTTTATGTATGTGCCTATATTGACATAGGTCAGATCGTTCCAGCTGAGATCGAAGTAGTCATCCCATGTATCTACGTTCTCTATCTTATCCGCCGTGAAATCCGGCTGTGTGTCCGTAACCCCTATCATGACGAATGGTCCTGCGATCCACTCGTCTGCCAGAAGGCTGCATCTAGGTACGAGGGGCGTGGTCGGATCTCCGTCGTCGTCCCACCACCAGAGGTTCACATCCACATAGTGTGTTGGGTTGTCAGTCGCACCGTTGTCGAAGAATGTGGCGGACCAGTCAAAGAGTATCCTGTGCTGTCCGTCCTGCACATACGGATCGATGGCAACGAACCATTCGCCTGTCGTGGATTCACCCATTCCGAGGGAGTCCACCTCTATCTCCGTAACTCTGACCGGGTTCTGGGTGTTGCTTCCCGTATTGCCCTCATAGAAATCGGCTGGTGCGAAGAAGAAGTATCCGTCATAATCCAGATCTATAATCACATTCCTGAGATCGACATTTCCGGTGTTCGTGAATCTGACTCCGAGAGCGCTTATCGAATCCGTTCCCTGTTCTATTGTTATCTCGTCACCTGTCAGGGTGGCTTCTATGACCGGTGTGAATTCCACTGTTATATCCAGTGTTCCGGTCTCCGTGCACCAGATACCATCGTTGTTGTAATACTGCACCTGATAATCAACCGGATATACGCCGGGAGCCATGTCTCTGTCCACATCCACTCTGAATCCTATGGTATCTGTTTCCACATCTCCGGGTATCCATCCGGTTGTGCTGTCGAATGTTATTCCGGTTGGGATGTTCGAGAGGTTCAGGTACAGGTTATTGACTCCGTTCCATGCATCATCAACATCGATATTCAGAGGAGTGAATGTCTGGCCGGCATAGAGAACTGGATAAGCATCGCTGACATCGATATTGGGTGCTATCTCGAATTCCATATATTCGTATTCCGTAGCCGCAACTTCTGGAGTGACCGCACCACCGTCTGCATCGTCGTCGTATTCGTAATCTATTTTGAATGTGATGTTGTATGTTCCTGGCGGTACATTTGCCTGGTTGGGGTCTATGTCGAACTGAAAGTCTATTGTCCATTGTCCGCTCCAAGAAGCTATGGTATATCCTGTTCCTGTCCATCCGTCATCACTATTAACATCCCAATGAATGGCATTTGTCGTTATCTGTCCATCCGGTCCTCTGACAGACTGGGCTGTTATCATGGCTCTGTTCACCCCGACACCCAGACCGGGATCATCTACGACATATATCCACAGTCTTATAGTCCTGTCCTGCTGTCCCGGGTAGAACGGATCGCCTGTTGCTATATAAGTGCCTATTTCGACCATGTTGTCCCCGTTTGCGTTCTCTGTATTTACCGGTACTATTGTCCATGCTTTTCCTGTCGGCATCGCCGCAAAGAGTGTCGCTATCATTATTACGCCCATCATGAGGGCGATTCCTTTCTTCATTTTTTCTGTCTTAATTTTCATTGTTTTTCCCTCCTTGGGAAATTATGGCACACACGAGATTTCACCGGCCTTATATATACTTTTTGGTGCATATCTCGGCGAAAAGCGAAGTGTAAATCGGGATTAGGTGTTGCCTGAGGCGGGATCCTCTTTCGAAGCATTAGACTTATATCCTTAAAACACATATCCCCGTGTTACCATGGCCCGAGTGAAGCTCATAACAGACCCGACGGAAATCGTCTACGCCCTGAGATGCCTGGATACGGAGGTAAAGAGGAAGCTCTTCACGGACCTCCTCAAGGATTGGAAGACCGTGGAAGAGATCAAAGAAGAGTACGGGGAAGAAGGGATTGACGCTCTCAGGCTCTTCGAGAAGATGCACCTTCTGGAAAGCCAGTGGAAACCGGTACCCGGAGAGCCCGAGCCGACGAAAAGCTACCATATCCTTTATGACGGATTCCACATAGACCTGACATCACCGATAACCGAAATGCTGGATGTGCTGGTTGCAACCATAATGAGCGAAGAAGAGTTCAAAAAAATAGATGACAAAATAGTGGAGCTCGTCGGAGACGATGGAATATACATGGGTGACCTGATAGAGAAGCTCGGCATGTCTCCGACGATGGTCAAGGCTCTGGTCAGGCGCTCCGCAAGGGTGATGTACAGGGGTCAGACCGTAGATCCCGTGATGATAGAATGATTGCCGTTCTCAGATGGGGTCATCGTATACCGAGGGATTCGAGGATAACGACACATGTTGCGCTGACAGCGAGAGCTTTCGGTGCGGATGCCATCTATGTCGATGCGGAGGACAGGGCTCTCGAGGAGACAGTAAATTCCGTGAAAGACAGGTTCGGCGGAAATTTCGAGATAAGAACGGGAATAAACTGGAAAAAACTGATAAGAGAGTGGAAGGGTATCAGAGTGCACCTCACCATGTACGGAGAGCATATAGACAACGCGCTACCCGAGATACCGAAGGAGAATGTCCTGATAATTGTCGGTGCCGAGAAGGTGCCGAAGGAGTTCTACGAACTTGCGGATTTCAATGTTGCCCTGGGAAATCAGCCGCATTCCGAGGTTGCGGCCCTTGCGGTTTTCCTTGACAGACTCCTGGATGGAAAGGGATTGGGAAGAGAGTTTCACGGTGGTGCCGTTCGGATAATCCCGAATCCGAGAGGGAAGACCGTGGAGGAACTCGAATGAAATATCCGGATGAGAAAGAATGCCTTGAGCTGCTGAGAAAGGCAGGATGCGGTGAGAACGTCATAAGGCATGTTATGTCCGTGAAGGACCTTGCGGTTAGTATGGCTGAAAAATGCGGTGCCGATATCGAACTCGTTAGAGCCGGGGCTCTTCTGCACGACATAGGGCGGGGAAAAACGCATGGAATAGCTCATGCCGTGGTCGGAGCGGAGATGCTGAGGGAATGGGGCTATCCGGAAGAACTGGCAAGGATAGTTGAGAGGCATATAGGTGCCGGCATATCTGCGAACGAGGCCGGAAAAATAGGTCTGCCCGGAAAAGATTACATCCCCGAGACTCCTGAGGAAAAGATAGTGGCCGAGGCCGATAACTATGCCGGAGAAGGCGAAGAAGGGATAGAAAGACTGGCAGAGCGGCTTAGAAAAAGGGGGAATTCGGAGGCTGCCGAGAGGGTGCTTGCGCTCCACCATGAGATGAAAAGATGTTTAGATTAGGTCAACCATCCATCTCTTGAGTATTCTCTTGGATGTTGCCATGAATGATATGGAAAAGAGTATCAGGACTATGGTAACCGCATTCCAGGGATTCAGAACGAAGCCTAGGGCAAGGCCTGCGGCGGGCGCGTGCTCAGTGTCTGTTATAACCATCACGAAAATGGAGAGCGACACCGCGAATGCGGCGAATGCTATTGTCGATGCGTCTGGACCCTGAAAAAAGCCCACCGCATGGGGGTGAGTGGAGATAAGATCACAGGATATCCCTATAACAGAACTAACCAGATATCCGCCGAGAAGGGATCGGGTCTTTGCAAAATAGGAATGGGGCATTGTAAAGGCCACAAAAGCACTCGAAGCCAGGGCCGCTATAAGTGCTGTTTCCGTGACGACATTGAGAACAAAGAGTATCACCACCATCATGAATCCGGCCAGTGTGCACTGGATTATGTAGGGAACCGGGTTTCTCCTGAACTTGTCATCTATCACCTTCATCGCGCTGGAAAGAGCGGATGTGTAAAAATAATTATCCTTACAGCCTGAAACCGTATGCTACTGCGATGTATATCGCATAGGCTATCAGCATCATAATGCCGGAGGCCCTGTTTATGACGCCGTATCTCTGAAAAACAGCGAGAGCGAAGAAAGAAAGCGTGGCGAAGAGACTTCCCGTTAGCATACCGGCACCTACGGTTACCGGAGCTATGAGCGCTGCCGTACCGAGAACGACCAGGATGTTGAAGTTGTTGGACCCTATTATCGTACCTATGGAAACAGCATCGGTACCTCTTCTGGAGGCCACCACACATGTTGCGAGTTCGGGAAGTGATGTTCCCACGGCGACAAGAGAAAGAGCTATTATGCCCGAAGGTATGGAGAAAAAGCGGGCTATCCCCACCGCCGAATATATGAGGGCTTCGGATCCGATAAGGACGCCGGTGAAACCGATTATTACCTTTGCCCAGCTTATCACCGGTCTTTCTTTCTTTAGGCCTATTTCCTCTATCTCCTCTATGGCCTCAGCCTCAAGTTTTGCCCTTATTCTCTCGTTTCTAGCTATCCTGAGCAGGGAAAGTATGTAGCCTACATATCCAAAAAGGAAGATTACCCCCAACCATCTGGGAAAGACTCCGTAGACTATGAAAAAGAGCATTGCTATCGTAACTATGCCGAGTATAAGCACCTCTCTGTCCGCAAGAGGGTCCTTCATCCTTACCGGCCTTATAAGAGAAGCGACACCCAGGACCAGAAGTATGTTCGCCACATTGGAACCTATGACATTGCCCAGAGATATGTCCGCCTCACCCTGGGCTGATGACAGCGAGCTTACGAAGAGCTCTGGCAGCGATGTGCCTGTGGAAACTATTATTAGAGATATTATCAGGATCGGCACCCCGTAGGCAAGAGCCAGGTTCGAGGAGCCTTCCACAAGTGTATCCGCCCCTTTCGAGAGAAGAACTACCCCTATGGCCAACATCAGGAAAAGAAGGATTATGCCCATTGATTTTCCCCGGTCCCTTCTTCCTGCGGTTCGTTTACCGGAGACGGCAGATTCTCACTCTCCCCGTGGCTTTCCGTACCCACTTTTTCCTCTGATGCTCTGTGCTTGGGGGTGCTAACAACGGTGGTCTCTGCCAGCCTGTCAAGGAATCTCTGCCTCGGGTCTCCCTCGGTGGCCATGCCGATTATGGTATCCACGAGCAATATCAATCCGTGCACCTTGGAGAGATTCCTGAGCAGGGTTTTGTAGAGGTCCAGATGGCCCATGAGAGACTGCACCTTCAGGTCCATTGCCATCTTTCCTATGGTTGCGCCATACATCCACTCCATAATAGATGCGTAAAATACAGAAAAGATTGCAAGAATAGTGTTAATCTTGAGGGAGAACGGTCCTATATCGAAGCCCAATATAAAGCCGACGATTCCCGCGGTTATGATGACTATTAGGTAGTCGATAAGTATGGCGAATATCCTCCTTACCCAGTGTTCCCTGAGGGGTCTGTTGTGCTCTATCATCTCAAAGGCCGTATGCCTTCTCTGGAACATCTGCTCTTCTTCGCTCATGGAAGAGAGAATTCCGGATGGATATAAAAGGATGATGGAGCATGCAACATATGCTGTATGGCATATCACTGAAAAATTCGACTGTTCGTTGGTACATTTGCTGGGAGATCCCCATTTCAATCATTTACATTTTTTATCTGAACTGCAAGCCTTTTTAATACCTCTTCCTATGCCGGTATGTGTCCCTGGAAGAGAAGATATTGGAGAGAATCAAACCGACGCCCGAGGAAGAGGAGAGGATACTCTCTGTTGCGGAAGAGCTCGTGGAGCGCTCCCGTGCGATAATCTCCGAA
>JAJRVK010000013.1 GCA_024277315.1 archaeon
ACCTTTCCCTCGTCCTCCCTTTTCAGGACCTCGAATGTTGGGGATGACAGGGATTTTTCGGCGATGTCTATAAGGTCCTCGGCCTCAATGTTCTTTCCCTCCGGAATCTCCATTTTCAGGGAGACTATGTTCCTCTGATTGTGAGTTATGACAGGGATGTCCGATATGCAGTCTCCGTATCCCGGATACATCCCGGTGAGTGCTGCCCTCAGGGTCTCCATGGCACAGGGGCAGGCGCTCATCCCTATGACCTCCACACCGATGTATCTTTCCACCGCACCTCTCCTGTTTATCGCATGTCCTTCTATTCTGTACGCCTCGATGGTCTTTCTTCCGCCCGGTGTCCTTCTTTCCATGAAATAATCCGCCTTTATCACCGCCTCGGCGCAGGTAGCGTACTCATGCTTTCTCAGCAGTCTCTCGCTTATGTCTGCGGCAAGGTCCTCGAGAGCATTCACCGGTCTTTCCAGGCTTTCATCTACCATCTCTCCCACCACTTCGAGGTTCCTTGACATGTGCGAGCCTCTCTGCTCGGAAGGCAAATCGACGAAGAGGTCGAATGTTGCGGTGAGCGTGAGATTCTTTCCGTTCCTGTGTATGTTCACCGGTTTCTTAACGCCGGTTACGCCGACGCGGGTCAGCTTGAAGCCACCCTCTATCCTCTGGCTCTGAACATCTTTTGGTGACACGATTGGCCATAAAAAACGGGGTAATTAAGGATTTGGGAAATGAATTATTCCTTCGGGGGCATGCGCCCCCATACTTCTCTAATTCGCAGCCGAGCACCGGAAAGGCATCCGTATGGGCGTGGGTTCAGAAAGGCATCGCAGGACCAAAAAATAAGGGGGGAAAAGCCATAACAGCGGATGAAACGAGGTTCAATGTGTTGAAATACGAGCGAAGGCGTTCTGAAACAGGTTTTCCGGGAATACCGAAATGGCGATACCAAAAAATTAAATAATGGGGCATGCTCACTTTCAGATAGATGGATATCCTGAGACTGATATATGCAACACTGCTGATATTCTTCATTCCCGGTTATACCCTCGTTCAGGCGATGTTTCCGAGGAAAGGCGAACTCGATCTGGAATTCGACAGACTTTACAGGCTCGCTCTGGCTATGGGTCTGAGCATAGCGATAGTCATCTTCGATGGATTTTTCCTGGACTGGATGACCAGAACCTTTTCCCTCCAATCCTCGCCGGGCGTCGGACTTGTACAGGAACCGTATCTTTCGCTGTCTCTGTGGACGATAAGCGCCGTTCTGTTTGTGATCGGATGGTACAGGGGAGCATATCCGCTTCTGGGCATCATACACCCGAAATTATACAGGGAGGCCCCACCTTACACCCCTAGCGCCGACAAGATGAGGGATGAGACGCTCAGAGAGCTGAAAAAGCTCGTGGACGAAAGAGCGAGACTGAAAAGGCAGATAAGGGAGTATAGAACGAAGGAGAGATCCAGCGCGAAGAGCATGCGAAAATACTATCAAACCAAGAAAGCGGAACTTTCTAAGAGGCTCGAAGAGATCGACAGGAAGATCGAGGAACTGGAGAAAAGGGCGGAAGAGGGTCTGGATGTCATTTGAGTATAAGATGGTCATAGTCGTGAGGGATGACCTGAAGCTTTCCAAAGGGAAGACCGCGGTGCAGGTAGCTCATGCGGCAGTTTCCTGCGCTCTTTCCGCAAAAAGGAAGCATCCCATTGTTTTCAGGAAATGGTTCGACGAAGGCCAGAAAAAGGTTGCTGTGAAGGTAAAAGGATTGCGGGAACTACGTGAACTCAAAGCACAGGCGGAAAGCATGGGCATAAGCACCGCCTTGATCTCCGATGCCGGACTGACTGAGGTTGAACCCGGTACCGTGACCTGTCTCGGAATGGGGCCCGAGAAGAATGATATAATCGATAGAATAACCGGAGACCTCCCTCTTCTGTGATGCGCCTGTCCTCATGACAAACTATTTATGCCTGTAATCCATTTTATCCCCGTCGGTGAACAGATGGGCAAAAAGAAAAAGGATAAAAACAAAATGACCGAAGAAAACGACGATATTCTCATGGAGAATGAGTTCGTCTGTCCTAACTGCGGATGCGAGATAGAAGAGGAGGCCCAGAAATGCCCGATCTGCGGATTTCCGCTCCATGAAAGGCCGGATATGGCCGGGGAGGAGGAAAACATCGAGCCTGTGGAAATCGGAGAATTCCCCGCCGAAACCAGTGAAGACACTGCAGCGGAGGAGGGTTTTTCGGAACCCGCAGAGAAGGAGACTCTCGAAGAGAAGATAGAGTTCGTGGAGGCGGAAGCTGTCGAAACCCGTGAGAAAGCCGAAATATCTCCGGAAAAAACCCATGCGGAACCGGCAAAAATACCGGGGAAAAAGGCACATAAAAGGACCGTCAAAAAGGTCCATCCGCAGAAAAAGAAAACCCTCAGGAAGCCGGAGAAGAAACCGGCGATTAAGCACGAGAAGAAAAAGGGACTCTTTGCCGGTCTGTTCCATGAAAAAGAGGAGAAGAAGAGGGAGATACCCAGAGAGTACAGAGCGCTGATACGCGAGTACGAGAAAAAACTCAGGGAACTAAAAGAAAGGGAAAGGGCGATCACGGAGAAAGAGGCCGAACTGAGAAAAGAGGTGGATGAGGCACATCGTGTGAGAGAGCTTCTTAACCAAAGGGCCGAGGAGATCATGGTCGCCAAAAGAGAGGTGGAGGACAGAAGTGCGGAGCTGGAGGCAAAGGAGAGGAGACTGCATGCGCTGGAAGAGGAGCTTTCTGCAAAAGAGAGCGAAATAAAGGAATTCAGGGACAGAATAGAGACCATATACAAAGAGATGGAGGAAAGGGAAGAGGAACTTAAGCGCAGGGAAGAAGAGCTGCATGCGCTGGAAGAGGAGCTCGAATCAAGGAAAACCGAGATAGAGCGGCTGGAAGGGGACATAAAGGTCAGACTCGAAGCCCTCGAAGAGAAGGAGAACGAGGTGAAGGCGCTTCAGGAAGAACTGCTCCCGTTGAGGGATACTCTGATAGAAAAGGAAAGAGAATTGAAGGAAAAGGAAGAGGAACTAACCATGCTGGACAATGAACTCAGCAACAGGGAGAGCGCCATAAGAGTGAAAGAACAGGAAATAGAAGCGCTCAAGGAGGAACTGGATGAGAGGGAGGACGCTCTGAAACAGGAAAGAGCCTCTCTGGACCTGGTCGAAGAGGAACTGAGGAACCAGATGCTGGCCATAGAAGCCAAACAGGAAGAGCTGAGGAAGAAGGAAGAGGAGATAAATGCCGAATACGAGAAGATAAGGCTCAGGAAAGCCGAACTAGACAGGAAACAGGAGGAGATCGACGCTATAAGGAAGCAGGTGGCGGACAAAGAGGCGGAAATAACCTCCATGTACAATGAACTCGCAAGGAAAGAGGCCGCCATAAAGGCCGAGAAGGACAAGATAGAAGAGATGAGGCAGTCGATGATCGCAAAGGTGGAACAGCTGAAGAACCTGGAGGAAGAAACGCTGAAAAGGAAGAGAGAGATCGATGCTCTGGAGCTTAGGTTCATAGAAAAAGAGAGAGAACTCATGGAAAGGGAGGGCTCGCTGAAGGCGAATTAAATCGTTTCGAATCCGGTATACGGGACGAGAACCTGCGGAATCTCTATTGTTCCGCCCTCTTTCTGATGATTTTCGATTATCGCAACCATTGCCCTTGTTGTGGCTATGGCCGTGCTGTTCACCGTATGCACAAAGATGTTTTCGCCCTTTCCCCTGTACCTTATGTTAAGTCTTCTTGACTGATAATCCATTGCATTGGATGCGGACACCATTTCTCTGAACTTCCCCTGTGCGGGCATCCAGGCCTCGAGGTCGTATTTCTTCGATGCCACGGCACCGAGCTCTCCGGAGCACACGCTCACGACACGATACGGCAGTTCGAGAGCCCGGAAGATTTCTTCCGCATTTCTTATCAGTTCCTCGTGGAATTTCCAGGAATCCTCGGGTTTGCAGAAAACGAACTGTTCCACCTTGTTGAACTGATGGACTCTGAATATTCCCTTGGTATCCTTTCCGTGCGCTCCCGCTTCCTTCCTGAAACATGGACCTATGCCGGCATATCTTATCGGCAGCACATCCGGTTCGAGTATCTCGTCCATGTACATGGCTGCCATAGGATGTTCCGATGTCGCAGTGAGATACAGGTCCTCGTCCTCTATCTTGTATATCATTTCCTCGAAGGCCTCCAGATCCGTCACTCCCTCCATCGCCGACCTTCTGAGCATGTAAGGTGGGATCACCGGAATATAGCCTTTCTTCGCCATGAAGTCCGTTGCGAACATCTGGAGCGCCATATCCAGTTTTGCCAGCTTTCCTTTGAGGTAATAGAATCTGGATGATGAGACCTTTGC
>JAJRVK010000014.1 GCA_024277315.1 archaeon
GTATTCCGTTTCCACGATGCCGTATTTCGGCTTGAGAGCGCTCCTCACCGTCTTTCTCCTGGCGCTGAAAAGGGTTCTCACCACATCCTCGAAGAGTTTTTCATCCCTGACCCTGAACGGAGGCTCCTTTCTCGGGACTATTTTGACCATCGCCGAATTCACCCTCGGCTGCGGCTTGAAGGCGTTTCTCGGTATTTTTTCAAGTATCTCCATCTCGGCCCTGTAGTATGCCATGACACTCAGCCTCGAATACGCCGTCTCCCCGGCATAGGCAACAAGCCTTTCCGCGAACTCTTCCTGGTATGTGAGAATCGCAAGCTCGAAATCGTGCTCGAGAAGTCTGAACGTTAGGGGTGAGGAAATTTTATAAGGTATGTTGGAGACCATCTTGTTGAATTTCGGCCATTCGACCTCGAGAGCATCCCCTTCTATCACCTCGACCTCGGGATACAGGTCCTCGATTATCCGCGAGAGAGCCCCGTCCTTTTCTATGGCATAGACCTTCTTCGCCCTCTCTACCAGGTGTTTCGTCAGGTTTCCGGTGCCGGGACCTATTTCCAGAACCGTATCGCTCTTTCCGAGCTCCGCATATTCAACCTCTCTTTTAAGTATGCGCTCGTCTATCATGAAGTGCTGTCCGAGTCTCCTTCTCCTCTGCATGTTATCTCCCGAATCCGTGTTTTCCGACCATGGGAACGAATACGCAGTATCCGTGAAAGCTCTTTTCCACTTTTCCTCCCTTTTTTTCGACGAGAACGAGCCTCTGCGTCATCTTTCCCACGGGAATTACCATCTTTCCCCCGTCTTTCAACTGCTCGATAAGCGGTTCGGGTATATCTGGCGCCGCGCAGGCCACGAGAATTCTGTCGAAGGGCGCCTTTTCCGGCATTCCCGCCGATCCGTCACCGACATATATGTGAATGTTGTTATAGCCAAGCTTCTTCAGCGTTTCCGCAGCTCTTTCCGCTAGGTCCCTGACCCTCTCGATGCCGTATATCTCCCCCTCGGGTCCGACCACCTCGGCCATCACGGCCGCGTGGTATCCAGTACCGGTTCCGATATCCAGAACCTTCTGCCCTCTTTTCAGATCCAGGAGTTCCGTCATCATCACTACCATGTGAGGCGCGGATATGGTCTGTCCGCCTTCCACAGGCAGCGGATAGTCCCCGTAGGCCTCTTTTCTGTAGAAGGGGAGAACGAACTCCTCCCTGGGAACCTTCGTCATTGCCTTTATGACCTCAGGTTTCCTCAGTATCCCCTCTCTTTTCAGACTCTCTATGAGTCTCAATTTCCTTTCTTCCAGGTTCATTCCTTATCCCCCCGATAATCCAGAGGAATCCTCTCCACCTCGAGCCTATCGTATGTGGGATACTCCTCCACGATATACGAATCGCACGGCAGTTCGCCGTGTATCTCCTCTATCACCCAGGGGGCAATCTCTATTCTGGAGCGCTCCGCATCCAGGTGTATAAGCTCGTCCGGAACCTCGAAATCCTCCTTCAGCCTCCTGAGCACCTCTTCCGGCTCATCGCAGTAAATTATCCCCTTCAGAAGCGTCCCGTCGTCGGTGATGAACTCATAGGGTTTCGTAATGTTCTCGGCCCTGTTTCTGAGCCGATTTCTCATCTGAACGCCGTTCTTGAAGCTTACTGAACAGTAGTGCACGGTCATTTCGACTTCTGCCCCCTCACGATCTCCCTCGCGACCTTCTCACTTCCGGCCACAGCGCTCTCTATATCCGATTTCATCCTGTATCCTCTTTCGAGGAGCGCCCCGTAGTTTGTCTCCGAGAACTCGAGCTCATTGAGATTTATGAATTTCACACCCGCAGAATCAAGATGTTCTATGAGCGCCCTGATATCCTCCTTCATGTCTGGGAACACTGGTATCTCGAAACCGATATCCAAGGGCAGTTCGAGTATTTCTTTCAACCTTTCATTAAGACCGGTCTTTCCGAAGTTCTTCCATGTTCCGGGAGGCGGATGGAAGCGGATCTCATCCAGCCCAGCATCGGCGAGCATTCTCACCTTTTCCGGGTCAAAGCTTGCGGTATAGAGATGTATGTGATGGCCTTTCCCGAAATGCTCTTTCAGAAGCCCTATGTAATGCACGGTTCTCCCGAGGACCTTTAACGGATCTCCGCCGGTTATTCCCGTGCCCATGGCACCTATCAGTCTCGCCTCTTCAAGAATATCCTCGTCGGAGTTGGCAGGCATCTCATCCGCATAGATAACATCGAGGTTCTTCTTATGTTCCGACAGAGGGCAGTAAAAACAGTCGGCATCGCACAGGCCGGTGACAAAGAGGACCATCTTTCTTCCGGGTCCGCAGAATACGCATCCGCTCGGAAGCTTTCCGGCTACGAAAGACCCGTTTTCCAGATTCTCCGGTATCATGCTCACTTTCTCCACTGGGCTTCGAGTCTCGCTTTTTTACCGAGCGTTCTGTTCACCCATGCGGCCATCAGCAGGAGCATACCGGCCACCGACAGAGACAGATATATGAAGAAAAGGCTGTTTTCCATCTGTGCATAGCCGAGAACCACCTTTACCGAATCCAGTATGGCCCAGAGAATCATAGCCATGCCCATCATTGACAGGGTTATTATCCAGAAACTCTTCGGGACCTTTCCTTTCAGGAAGTATGCGTCCGCCACATTCCCCGTCTCGTGGATGAGAATTCCGAATATCCACCACCACATCCCTGCCGCAGTGAAGAACAGCATGTGTTTGGTTATGTCCCCCTCCACGGAATTCCATGCATCCCATGCCCTTGCCATACCGAAAAGGATGAGCACGATGGATACAACCGTAAAATACGGGGATGTGCTACCCTCTCTGACTTTTCTGTTGAAATTCTTTATCATATTCTCTATCCTTTCGTCAAGAGCGTAGGCCCATGTTATCAGATAAACACCGATGATGGTGAGAAGGAGACCACCTCCGAACTGAGAGAGAAGGTTCGTCTCCCTGAGTACGTTTTCCGCCCCGGATATTATGAAAGAAACCAAAAAAGGCACCATACCGACCAGTATGCCATAAAGAACCATGGCGAGCGCTATGGGAATGGTGATTTTCTTCCTGATCTTCTCATCCTTGAGAGCTTTTATTATGAAATAATAGGAACTCTCTATGCTGCGGTCCTGCCTGACATAGACCCGTTTTATGTGATCAACCCTTATCCTGGATGTTATGATGGGGAGTATATAGTCATCTTCCGAGCCGTCCGACACGAAGTACACGGAATCGGGCTTTACCTTTCTGAGAACATAGTTCAGTTCCTCCGCAATCTTTTCATCCGATTTTCTGCCGACCTCGGGATCGCCGCATATAGTGGCTATTTCCACCCTTTTCCCCTCTTTTTTTAGCTTATCGTAGAGAGATATGGCATAGAAAAGAGCGTTGGTATCGCTGTCCTCGGCATCTTTCAGGGCGAGTTTCGTTGCCGCCTGAAGATTGGCCTTTCTTCCGATAATCGGACTTCTGACCCTTGCTTTGACGCCGAAATCGTCATCTCTGTCCACGGATAGCACCAAGGTTTTCATGTTCTCTCCTTTTCTGTGTACTACACAATAGAACAATTGACTATATTTTATTTTCCCCCAAATTTGCACACAGTGTAAGATTTCCGAAAACTCTAAAACCGAGAAGAAACTGGCGGAGCATGAAAAGGGCCGTCATACTTTCCGAGGGGCATCTGACGCGGAAAGCTGCGAAAACCACCCACGGCCTCCTCAGAATCTCAAAGAGATATAAGATAGTAGGAGTCATAGACAGTACGTTCCAGGGAAAAAACACGGAAGGTCTCGTGGAGGGCGGTAAAACAGTGCCTGTCTTCCCTTCGGTGGAAATCGCCCTGGAAAGAGAAAATCCGGATTGTCTCATAATCGGCGTGGCTCCTGTGGGCGGAAAACTCCCTGAGAACATGAGGGGGCAGGTAAAATCGGCGCTCTCCCACGGCATAGATATCATCTCCGGCCTTCATGAGTTCCTCGGCGAGGACGAGGAGTTCAGAGCGATTGCGGAGAGCACCGGAGCGGAGATACGGGACATAAGAAAGAGCCCGCCAATCAGGGAACTGAAGGGTTTTTCAAACCTGATGAAGGATGTGGCCGTACCCAGGATACCGATACTCGGCACCGACAGTGCCATCGGAAAGAGGACCACCGGATGGCATCTCACGGATGCTCTAAGAGAGGAAGGGATGAACGCTGTCATGGTGGCGACAGGGCAGACAGGGCTTCTCCAGGGTGCGGATTACGGAATCCCGCTGGATGCGATACAGGGAGATTACATGGTGGGAATGCTCGAATGGGAGATATACCGGGCCTGTGAGGACGGTGCCGAGGTCGTGGTGATCGAGGGACAGGGAGCGCTCTCACATCCCGCATATGTGTGCGGTTCGAGAGCCATCCTATCCGCATCGCAGCCCGACTTCGTTTTCCTTCAGCATGCTCCCGGCAGGAGGGAGAGGAACTACCACAGAGATAAGCTCCACATATCGATGCCGGACGTCTCCAATGAGATAAATCTCATAAAGTCATTTTCGGGCGCGGATGTCGCTGCCATAACGATAAACCACGAGAACCTGACCCAAGAGGAGGGGAAAAGGATAAAAGAGGAATACGAGAAAAGATTCGATGTGCCAGTATTCGACCCGATATGGGACGGGATGAAAAAGGGAGTCGAGGTCGTGAAGAGGAGGATGGAAGGAGTTTAATTCATGTCCTTCGAGCGAATTCTCTCTCCATCAGAGATATAATTATTTTCTGCCTAAGTAATTTTCTTTCATTTGCACTAGATATGGGTTTAAAACCGAAATAGCTCAACAAAATGACTTTTCCTAGGACAAGATATCGAAAAGAATTCTCACGGCCATGACTATGAGGAATATTCCGAGGAGCGCTCTCAGGTGTTCAGCCTTTGTCCTGTGGGCCATCGCCGCACCGAACCTCGCACCGGGTATGACGCCGAGTATGATTATCCCGGCGGCGAGGAAATCCACATGAGCGAGATATGTGTGTGTCAGAGCGCTCGCCGTGGCCGTGAAGACGATGACAAGAGATGAGGTTGCGACCGCTCTGTGAGGGGACACACCCAGGAAGAGTAGGGCGGGCACAAGGATTATGCCACCGCCTATTCCGAGCATTCCGGCGATTATGCCCTCGGATAGCCCGATGAAGAACGCCAGTTTCCTGTGTATATCTCTTTCCTTACTGTCACCGGAGCCTATGAGCTTAATCCCGCTCAGTATAAGCATCATTGCAAGTAGTATTAGCAGGATTTCCGATGGCATGAAGGCTGTAAGAGCGGCTCCTATGAACGCACCCGGAACGGCACCCATAGTTATCTCTGTTCCCAGACCCCAGTCCACTTTTCCGAACCTGTGATGTGATATGCTGGATGAGATGGCTGTGAATGCAACGCACACCGCACTCGTGCCAACGGCAATCTTCGGGTCGAACATAAAGAGAATGACGAGAGCAGGGACGACTATACTGCCACCCCCTATGCCGAAAAATGCAGCCATCGTACCTGCGAACAGAGCGAGGACAAACATGCCGATAATATATGCCGGAAGCACGTCGAAACGTAGCATGAGAATCTTTATAAAGGTGCATCCTCAAAGTATAAATAGGGCATGCGGTATGGGCGGAGACGCTCATGTATCTGCGAAATAGAGCGCATGAGTTCATGCACCTGGCAAGGCGGAAACTTGTCGGGGAAGGACAGAGTCCTTAAAGGGCAATGACTGTCAGTCATACGCAGTCTGGACGTGCGTTGAGTCGTCTGTGTGGTTGCTACGCCGTCTGGTGGATGACTCGGTTCGGGTGCCGAAGAAGGTCGTGCCAAGCAGCGATATGCCCCGGGTAGGCGCAAGGAA
>JAJRVK010000015.1 GCA_024277315.1 archaeon
TGCATGGGTTCCGAAATTATTTCGCTCACGACCTCATCGTTGTTTCTCCTGTAATGCTCGCATTTCCCTGTTTTGACCATCTCTTCGCATATCTTGGAGAAAACCGGATAGGGCATTCTGGATTCCTCACGGGGACACATCTCCTGCTTTGAGATAACATCGACCAGCCTTATCCTTCTGTCGCCCATTTTCTTAACGGTTTCCACCGCAATCCTGTGTTGGGACCTCTTGGATGTCAGGAAGAATGTCACCCTGTCGTTCTCTATGGAATCCTCCATCGCTGCGGTCAGTGCGGCAGCGGTCTTCCCTATTCCCGTTGGTGCATGGGCTATCAGGTGCTTTCCGTTTTTCACTGCCTCTCTGCAGTCCTCGAGGAACTCCCTCTGTCCGTCTCTCACCTCGGAAAACGGGAACATACCATCTCTATTCTCAACAGTGCTATCCTCCGTACCTTTGCCGGCACCCTCCTCTCTGTATCCGCAGCGCGGGCATTTCAGTTTTCCGTTCACCTTTATCATCAGTGTTCCGCATCGAGGGCAGAATACGGGCATTGGAAGGGGCAATAACAGGGAGACTATAAGGTTTGGGAAGGTGCTCTGCTTCCACTGATAAGCTTAAAATCTAACCGTCCTATCTCTGCGAAGGTGATGTCCTGAAACAGGCAATGTTCTGGGAACCGTTCGAAGGGATGGTCCGGTGTGAGCTGTGCTCTCACAGATGCCCGATACCCGAGGGAAAGACAGGGATATGCGGGGTCAGACAGAACCGGGATAATAAACTGTATGCGCTCTCCTATGAAAAACCGGCCGCAATAGCCGTTGACCCCATAGAGAAGAAGCCTCTCTTTCACTTTCATCCCGGAACGCCGGTGCTTTCTTTCGGTGGCGTGGGCTGCAACTTCCGCTGTCTGCACTGCCAGAACTGGGACATAAGCCAGGCCGATCTTTCGTTCCCATACTTGAAAAGGCTGCCCGTGGAGAAGATACCGGGTCTGGCCAAAAGATACGGCTGTCGTGGTGTGGCATGGACATACAACGAACCCACGATATGGTACGAATATACCTATGAGGGCTCTAAGCTCTTAAAAGAAAAGGGCATGTACTCGGTATATGTCACCAACGGATACATGGAAGAGGAACCCATGAGGGAGCTGAGGAAATACGTGGATGCCATGAACATGGACATAAAGGCCTTCACCGAAGAATTCTACAGAAAGGTCGTTGGTGCCAAGCTCCAGCCCGTTCTCGAGCATGCGATTGCCGTAAAGGAGATGGGCTACCATCTGGAGCTCACATATCTGATAATTCCCGGGTACAATGACGATTTCGACGAGATAAAGAGGTTCTCGAGGTGGGTTGCGGACGAAGTTGGGGAGGACGTGCCCGTGCATTTCTCGAGGTTCCATCCTGATTACAGGCTCACCGATGTTCCGGCAACACCGTACAGGACCATGAACGCCGCCCACGATATAGCAAAAGAAGAGGGTCTGAAATATGTCTACCTCGGCAACATGATAACCGATAAGGAGAGCACCTACTGTCCGAACTGCGGAAAACTTCTCATAAAAAGGATGGGTTTCGAGATAGCGGATTACAGGATTGAAAAAGGCAGGTGTCCGAACTGCGGCCATAAGATAGAGGGGGTGGGTCTCTGAAATACAGGGCCATAGCCATCGATATAGACGGAACCATAACGGATGAGAACCTCGTTCTGGACCTTGAAGCTGCCAGGGCCCTTCGTGACCTGAGAAATGAGGGCTACGAGATAATCGTGTGCAGCGGTAACGTACTGCCAATAGCGTATGCTCTATCCTCATATCTCGGACTCAGGGGGCCGATTGTCGCTGAGAACGGGGGTGTCATATATCACGACCGCAGGATGCTTGCCCTGACAGAGCCGGATGAAGCTCTCCGGGCCTTCGAATACCTGAAGAAAAGAATTGCTGTCAGGAGGTTGTTCACCGACAGATGGCGTGAAACTGAGGTCGGCTTCTATAATGATGTGCCCGTGGAAGAGGTCAGAATGCTTCTGAAAGGCTTCGATGTTCTCGTCGAAAGCTCGGGTTATGCCATACACATAATGCCCGGAAGAATAACAAAAATGGACGGTATAAGGGCCCTTGGAGATATTACGGGGCTAAAACCGGAGGAGATGATTGCCATAGGCGACGGTGATAACGATGCCCCTATGATGGAAGGCTGCGGATATGGGATTGCAGTGGCAAACGCCTCGGAAAAGGCAAAGGCTGCGGCGGATTATGTTACGGAGCATTCCTACGCAAAGGGATTTCTGGAGGCCGTCGAAGTTATAGAGGAAATGAACGAAAGACATAAATAGGGGAAGGAACAGAGATATATGGGAGAAGAAAGAGCGCGGAAATAACATATAGGAGTGCTGTTATTCTCCGCCCCTTCAAGACGGTAGATGAACATGATACGATTCGGAATTGCCGGAATCCCCCTGTCGAGCAAAGGTCGAACCCTCTATGACGGTGTTAAAGACGTACATAATATGGGTCTCAGAGCGCTCGAGGTCCAGTTTTTGAGGATAAATTCCTATGAAAGGCCGACATTCAACGAAGAAGTGGGCACTTCGGCCAAAGACATACACGGAATATTGGTTATGGAGGTCCTGACAAAGAGGACCGGGACATGGAATTCTGGAAGGTATGCCATGGAACATCCGCTTGAAAAAGGAGAATCGCTTAAGATGCTCTCCATACCGATTGCCACGGACTATCATAAACTGAGGTTCATAGGCGATGTCGCAAAGGAACTCGATGTCAGGCTGAGCCTGCACACTCCCCACTATATGGAGCTAACGAAGGAGGGGGGCGAGGCGGATGAGAGCATAAGACACCTGAAATGGGCGATACTTCTGGCCGAAGCTCTTCAGGCCGACCCTGTGGTAACATATCTCGGCATATACCACGGTGATGAGGGGGAGAGCATAGAGAATGCCATCGAAAACCTCCGGAGAATCAGGAACTGGATAAAGAGAAACAAGATGAAGGTGAGAATAGGCATAGAGACCAGCGGATGGAAGGATGTGGCCGGTAGCCTCGACGAGGTCCTGGAGATATGCTCGAAGATACATATGACCAGACCGGTGCTCAATTTCGGACACATCCATTCTAGAGAGGGCGGCAGCCTGAATACCAAGGAGGATTTTTTTGAGATATTCGATAGAACCAAAAAATTCGCCCGTGATGGGTATCACTCCCATTTCAGCGGTGTGGAGCATCAGAGCGGCTTCGAGAAGCAGTACACTCCGATAAAGCGGGGAGATCTCAAATTCGAACCTCTGGCGGAAAGCCTTATAGAGAGAGACATAGACCTGACATTAATATCCAGCTCCCCACTTCTCGAGCACGATGCCATGTACATGAAGATACTCCTCGAGAGGCAGATGCTTAGAAGGCTGCACAAGAAAAAGAGCAAGGAGGGGAAGAGTGAACGGCGATAGATTCTACACCTCGGTTAGCTATGTGCTGGACCAGGCTGGCACCATAATAGAAGGTGTCGAGTTTGAAAGGGTGAAAATAGCGACAGACAACATACTGCGGGCCAAACAGAGCTTCGTTTATGGGGTAGGGCGTTCCGGAATCGTCGGAAAGGCCTTTGCCATGCGTCTTGTACAGCTCGGCTTAAAGGCATATTTCATAGGTGAGAGCACTACCCCCATAGTGGAAAAAGGCGATGCCGTTATTCTCATATCGAATACCGGCGAAACATCCTCTGCCATACAGACAGCGGAGATAGTCAACCGGGTGGGTGCGCATTCCATAGTCCTCACTTCCGAGCCGGAATCCTCGCTCGCAAAACTGGCAGAGGTGTTAATAGTGCTTAAAATGCCGGAGAAGATAAACACGGATTTCGCTCCTCTCGGAACACTTTTCGAGGACAGTGCCATGATAGTTCTGGACGGCATGATATCCGAGATAATGGAGAGAAAAGGTGAGAACGACGAGAGCATGCGCTCCCGCCATGCGATATGGGTTTAATCTCCGTGTTTTAACTCCTCTGCGAATTCCCTTTTGCCATACCTTCTGTATAGGTATTCCGCCAGATATGCAAATAAAAATATGATGATTATCGAATAGAATATGTTTGCCTGTGTTGTGAACTGATAGTACATGAGAAGCACAAATACCGCAGATATGACCGCTGCGTTCAGTACCAAAAGCTTTTTTCTCCCGCCTATTTCATCCGCTAACCTGTAATGGGAGACTATGACGAAGACATATATCACTATGAACACGGCGCTGGTTATAGACGCTATCCCTCCCATGTTCAGGAAGAGGGCGAACACGAGGGAGAGACCTGCGGTGATGTATAGCCCTTCCGATGAGCCGAACCATACCTTTCTCTCAAACGCCTGCGGAAGCTCTCCCTCCTTAGCGAGCGTGTACGCTATGTTGGCCCCGCCATACAGCGTTGCGTTTATCGCGGAGGAAATTGAAAAGAGAGCACCTATGGATATCAGGAGAAAACCCATACTGCCCAGAAACGGTCTGGCAGCCACTGCCAGTGCGTTGTCCTGTGCCGCCATGAGCTGAGTTATAGTGAGATTTCCCACGGCAACCGTGGACACGAGCACATAGACCACAGCCACTATGCCTATGCTTATGTATATCGCCTTCGGAACGTTCTTTTTCGGTTCTTTAATGTTTTCAGAGGCGTTTGTGACGAGGCCGAAGCCCATGTATGAAAGGAAAAAGATGACCGCGGCGTTCAGTGTGCCGCTCATCGCATTGGATGAGAAAGAGGGGTTTATGTACGCAGGATTGATGGTGAAGAGACCGAATATTATGAAGATGAAGAGTATCGAAAGCTTCGTGAGGACTATGAAAGCCTCCGCTTTTCCGACGGATTTCGAACCGAAGAAGTTCAGAGAGGTGAATAGAAGGATTATCATCGCCTCTATGAGGGCCATGTTCAGAGAACTTGCCTCCAGACCGACGAGTGGGGCGAAGTAACCGCTGAAACCCTTGGCGAAGAGCGCTATCTAGACCACGTAGCTGGTCCACATGAGAACGCTCAGGGTGCCCGTGACCATTCCGTCGCCGAAACCGCGCATTATGAAGGCTATGGGTCCCGCATTGGACACTATCTTCGAACCCATTTTCGCATAGGAATAAGCAACTATTACAGCCAGCAGCCCGGATATTCCGAACGCTATCGGTAGATTGCGCCCTGCAAGGCCGGCACCTACCCCGAATATGGAGAATATGCTGGCTCCTATCATGGTCCCCACGGCAAGGGCGACAGCCTCCCACATCCCCATCTTGTCGTTCTTCATGAAATCACGGCACGAGCCTGAACCTGTCCCTCGGGAATATCGTGGTCTCTCTGACATTCTCCAGATTCAGCGCTTTCTGTATCAGCCTTTCAATTCCCAGACCGACTCCGCCGTGCGGCGGCATCCCGTACCTGAAAGCCTTGATGTAGAACTCGAAATCCTTGGGGTCGAGACCCTTCTTTTTCATCCTTTCCATGAGAATCTCGGGTCTGTGCTCCCTCTGGCCTCCGGATGCAAGTTCCTGTCCTTTGAATTCAAGGTCGAAGGAGTATGACCAGGGCGTTCCGTCCTTCTCCATGATGTAGAAGGGTTTTTCCTCCTCGGGATATTCGACAACGAAGTAGGCATAGTAGCCTTTTTCAGCCATTATCTCTCCGAGAATCTTCTCTCCCTCGGTATCAAGGTCATTATCCACCTTTTTGTCTTTCTCCTCCAGAGTTCTCTTAACTTCTTCGAAGGTTAACCTCGGATAGGGTCTTTTCGGTCTATTTAGCTCGATGCCGAGCATATCGAGCCGGTCCTTTCCCTCGTTTATTGCGGCATTTACGGCGCTGTCCACCATCTCCTCAACCATGTCCATGACATCGTCCTGCGATTCTATGAATGCCATCTCGAAATCAAGGGAGGTGAACTCGCTCAGATGCCTCGTGGTGTCCGATAGCTCGGCCCTGAACGCTGGCGCTATCTCATAAACCCTTTCGAGGCCGGTGGACATGAGAATCTGCTTGAAGAGCTGGGGGCTCTGGGCGAGATATGCATTTTTTCCGAAGTAATCCAGTTTGAAGAGCGTGGCCCCTCCCTCCGCTCCCGCTTTCAGTATTTTCGGCGTCTGGACCTCCACAAAACCGCTCTTTTCCAGTGTTCTCCTTATGGCGGAGAGCATTATGGCCTTTATCTCGAATATGGCCTTTATCTCCTCCCTTCTCAGGTCCATAAATCGGTTATCGAGACGGGTATCGAGCTCGATGTTGACCTTATCCACGACTCCCATCGGCAGCGGAGCCTCGGCTTCGTTGAGCAGCCGCCATTCTATGGGCAGTATCTCGAATCCCCTTTTGACATACTCGCTCTTCTGCACCTTTCCGCGCACGGCTATGACGGACTCCCTCTGAACCTTCGTGAGCCTGTTATACTCCTCCTCGCCCATCTCGTTCTTGAGCGCGGTTATCTGCACTATTCCTCCCTTATCCCTGAGGAGTATGAATGCTATCTTTCCCTTCTTGCGGATGGTCTGAACCCATCCCGCAACCGTAACTTCCGCATCCTTGTCGGGATTTATTTCGTCGGAGCGCTTTCTTTCTCTCAGATTCACGGAAACACCATGAGGGAATTGGAGAGGGATATAAAGGGTGTGCATGGAATTTTTAAATCGCTGTGAGGAAAACTTAAATAGATGGCCTCCGTATTATGAAACATGAAGGCTACCAGAATGGTGAAAATACCCATACAGATCGAGGAAAACAGGGACATAATCAGGGAAATGATGGAGATATCCAGAAAATACGGGGAAGCCGTGGACCTCAGGAAGATAAAGAAGGCCATTGAAGAAGAGTATGAGGAATGATATGTACTTAGATAGCAATATCTTCATCTATGCTTTTATTGATAATACGGAACATGGAGATTTGGCAAGAAAATTCATGGAAAAACTGGTGGGTGGGCAGGTAAAAGGGTATGTGTCTCCCTTGGTTCTTGATGAAGTCGTATGGGTTATACAGAAGTTGAAAGGGAAAGAGTTGGCCTCCAGAGTCGGAAAAACAATACTTTCCATGCCTCTTATATGGCTGGATGTCACCTATGAATCTGCGAAGCATTCATTGGAGTTTTATGAGATTGGCCTCGGACCTAGAGATGCGCTCCACCTTGGCATAATGAAGGATTACGATATAATGGAGATTCTTTCGGAAGATGATGATTTCGATGGAATAAAAGGAATAGAGCGCAGGAATCTAAAAAATGTAGTGTGATGTTTCGAGATTCACGGAAACACCATGAGGGAATCGGAGAAGGATATGAGGGTGTGTGGTGGATTAGACTAAGAAGGAAATCTAGAAATGTTTTTATTTGTTCAATTCTTTTATAATTTCTTCACAAATTTCTTTTACTTTGTCTCCATAATATTTCCTTTTTTCATAAGCTTCTCTACCCATAGACTCTATTGTGTTCTTTCCTTCTTCTAAAAGTTTGCATATTTCTTTTAATTTATTGGCAGTTGTCTCGCTAACAAAATCTTCTATTTCTACAAATATATCTAGGAAGTTTTCTCGGTACGTATTATAGAATATCTCTGTTTTTATGAAAAAATTTTCAGTATTGCACTCTCTGAACTGTTCCCAATCTACAATAAATCGTCTTAGAAGTTTCTTTAGTAGGTTGTTTATTTCTTTTTTCTTTTCTTCTTTAGTTCGTTTTTCATCTCTTATTCTATTGAATTCATTATAAAAAATATCCAAAATTCCCGTATGCATGCCCCCTATTAGATTAAATCATTTTTTAATCCTCCTAATGAGCTCTTCTTTTTCTATAATTTTATCATATTTTTCTTTTCTAATCTCCTTACTAGAAAGGTCTATCTTTATCCTTTTCAAAAAAACTCTGAAATCTGGATTTTCATATGCGAGTTTATTTATTGTTTCCCAATCTAATTCTCTTCTATGGCGCGCTGGTAAAATTATCTCTGAAGAATCTGGATCGTTAATATCTAACCGAATAATTCCTATTCCAAAGGCTGTAGATAATCTCTTTAATTCAGATAGCAACTCATCATCTTCATCTATATTTGCAGATGCTAAATATCCTTCATTCGCCCAAGAAGAATTAGAGACCGCCTGAAAAAACGATTCTCTGAGATTATGGAAACCAAGCTCTCTTTTTATTTCAAATGAATGTAGGACTATGGATGGAGAACCTATTTCTTTTGCAAAATCCACGACCTCACTTTTCCATTCTTCAATTGGAAAATATACTCCAACCATGTCTGGATGCAACCATTGAGAATATTTTTTCTTATTTGATTTTTCGTGATATATAGTCTTAGTATATGTTCTCATATATGTATAGGCAAAATATGCTAAAAACGGATGAATCTCTCTTTCAGAATACTTTAATTTTTTTGGTCCTTCTATTCTCCCTCTTTCTTCCTCCTCTATCTTTCTTAGTTCTTCATCTGAAACTAATGTTTTTAGAAAAAACTTTCTAGGTTTTGAGTCTATTTTAACAAAAGGTGATGCAGGGTTGTCTCTCATATCTACATATATTAGTGCTGCAATTGTATTCCAAGGTGTTTTTCCACGGGTGTCGCATTGTTTGTCATATTCTTTTTTTACTGCAATGTCCCATATTTCCATAGGAGTAAGAGGGCGTTTCTCCTCCTCGAGAATCTTTATAGCCAATTCTTTAAATGTGAGCTTTTTCATGTTTTTTCCTCCAAAGTGCTCTTGTAGTATCCCAAAATACTTTAACATCTTTTTCTTTGCCGGAGATGCGGAAGCTGAATCAGAAGAAAATCCGGTGGATTCTTAGAGAAATCGAGAAAGGAAGGAAAATCACAGAGATTGCTCAGATTCAAGGGATCTCCA
>JAJRVK010000016.1 GCA_024277315.1 archaeon
CGAGCCAGCCTTTCCGAAGGAAAGTGCGTGTTGACCTGGCTTGGCTACCCCTGCATCTGCAGGTGATGATACGGATGGGAAAAAGAGCCCCGAATATAAGCGTTTTCTTCTTTGATTGAAAAACTGTAAAATACTAAAGCCCATTTCGGAGCATGCACAAGGATGTACAGACCGGCGATATTGTGGAGATAAGGACGGAAAAAGGGACATACAAGGGCACGATCATGCCAAAGCACGAGTTCAGCCGTGATGAAATAATAATATTGAAACTGGATAACGGCTACAATATCGGGGTTTCCGTGAAAGACATATTGTCGTTAAAGGTTCTCGGGAAGGGTGAAAAGGCCGGCATCAGAAGGGAAAAAATGGAGAAGGGTGCCGGAGAAGGCATCAAAAAAATAACTCTGTTCAGCACGGGGGGGACGATAGCAAGCTATGTTGACTATAGGACAGGGGCAGTTCATCCGGCAATAAGCTCCGAAGACCTTCTTTTCTCAGTTCCAGAGCTGGCTGACTTTGGAGATATGGAGGCAAAGGTTCTGTTCAGTCTTCTCAGCGAGGATATAGGTCCGAAAAACTGGAAAACAATGGCTATGGAAGCGGCGAAGGCCCTGAACTCCGGCTCTGCCGGAGTTATAATGGCACATGGGACAGACACCATGGGATACAGTGCCGCAGCGCTCTCCTTCGCACTGAAAAATCTGACCGGGCCTGTGGTTTTTGTCGGTTCCCAGCGCTCTTCCGACAGGCCGAGCTCGGATGCCACCATGAACCTTCTTTCGGCTGCCAGAGTTGCCGTTAGCGAGCTTGGCGAGGTGGTGGTGGTCATGCATGCTGGAACAGGCGACGATTACTGTCATGTCCACAGAGGAACGAGGGTGAGAAAGATGCACACCTCCAGAAGGGATGCCTTTGCAAGCATAAATTCCGAACCAATAGGGAAAGCAACACCCGATGGATGCGAGCTCCGGAACCACAGAAAAAGGAGGGAGGGCAAGGTTGAGGTCTTTCCTGATTTCGAGGAAAGCGTGACTCTTCTGTATTCCTATCCAGGTCTGAGCGGCGAGATGCTCGAGCATATGCTTTCTGGAATAAAGGGGCTTGTTATTGCCGGAACAGGGCTGGGTCACATGAAATCCGAGCTCATTCCGATGATTGGGGAGGCGGTGAAGAACGGGACCTTTGTGGTGATGACCTCCCAATGTCTCTACGGTACGGTCGACATGAATGTCTATTCCAGCGGCAGGGAGCTGATTAAGGCTGGAGTCATAGCCGGCGGGGACATGCTCCCGGAAACCGCATATGTGAAGCTTTCATGGGCTCTGGCAAACCTCGAGCACGAAAAAATTCCGGAGTTCATGGTGACGGAGATTGCAGGAGAACTCGAAGAGAGGAGATTCTTATGATGTGCGACAGTAGAGAACTTCATAGGTCGGTCTCTCGGAGGAGGCGATATCCGTGAAAGAGGATTATGAGATTGCGGGAGAGGCTGAACTCAGACCGATAGCGGAGATTGCGGAGAAAGCAGGATTTCTGGACGGCGAGCTGGAACCCTACGGGAATTACATCGGAAAGATATCTCTTAAAGCGTGGGATCGACTGAATGATGAAAAGGACGGGAAGCTCATCCTTGTTACCACTATAAACCCGACACCTGCCGGCGAGGGGAAGACCACCATGACCATAGGTCTTGCGCAGGCGCTTGCAAAACTTGGAAAAAGGGCATTCATAGCCATAAGAGAGCCGTCTCTCGGTCCGGTATTCGGGATAAAAGGGGGTGCTGCTGGAGGCGGTTATTCCCAGGTGCTTCCAATGGAGGACATAAACCTGCACTTCACGGGAGACATTCACGCAATAGCTGCGGCGCATAATCTGATTTCCACTGTTATTGACAACCATCTACATTTCGGGAATTCCCTGGACATAGACTGCAGGAGGATACTCTGGCCCAGGGTCATGGATATGAACGACAGAGCGCTCCGCAACATCGTTGTTGGTCTCGGAGGGCCCAAGGACGGAGTGCCGCATGAGAACTCCTTCTCGATAACCGCTGCATCAGAGATAATGGCGATCCTGTGCCTCTCCACATCCATATATGACCTAAAAGAGAGAATAGGCAGAATAATCGTGGCGTATAACCGGAAAGGAAAGCCTGTCACCGTGGCCGAGCTGAAGATAGTCGGTGCCGTCGCCTCGCTTCTGAAACATGCCATAAAACCAAATCTGGTACAGAGCATAGAGGGGGTGCCGGCATTCGTGCACGGAGGACCTTTTGCCAACATAGCCATAGGTACAAACAGCCTCATGGCCACGAAAATGGCCCTGAAACTCTCGGATTATGTTGTCACCGAGGCCGGATTCGGCGCCGACTTGGGTGCGGAGAAATACTTTGACATTGTTTCCAGGGTTGGCGGGCTTAAACCGGAGCTGGCCGTGGTGGTCGTTACAATCCGGGCCCTGAAATATCACGGAGGAGTGAAGGACCTTAAGAAAGAGAATGTCAGCGCGGTTGAAAGGGGTTTTGCCAATCTGAACAAACATCTCCAGAACATCTGGCTGTTCGGGATACCGGTAGTTGTGGCCATAAACAGATTCGAGGATGATGATGAGAACGAGATAGAGAAAGTATTCGAACTCTGCAGAGGCATGGATGTTCCGGTGGCGGTGGCGGATGTCCACGCAAAAGGAGGAGACGGAGGTATCGAGCTTGCGAGGAAGGTCATGGAGAACACCGGAAAATCCTCATTCAAACCTCTCTATCCCCTGGATATCCCTCTTAGAGAGAAGATAGAGGTCATCGCGACCTCGATTTACGGTGCAAGAACGGTTAGCTTCTCTGCAAAGGCCGAAAAGGAGATGGAGCATCTGGAGTCCCTCGGCTTCGGAAATCTTCCGATATGCATGGCAAAGACCCAGTACTCCTTCTCCGACGACCCTAAGAAAAGGGGCGTACCTAAAAGGTTCAAGATAAAGATAAGAGAGATGCGAATATCTGCCGGTGCCGGTTTTGTGGTTCCGATAACGGGGACCATGACGACAATGCCTGGTCTTCCAAGACACCCTGCCGCAGAGAAGATCGACATCGATGGCGAAGGAAACATAAGCGGATTGTTCTGAGGTGAGATATGAAGATAGACCTGCATATCCATACGAAATATTCCACCGACGGAAGGGAAGAGATAGGAGACATAGTCAGATATGCGAAGAAAATCGGACTCGGAGGTATTGCCATAACAGACCATACTTCGATAAGGGGCTGGAGAGAGGCGATTTCTGCTGGAAAGGCACTCGGTCTAATCGTCATCAGGGGAGAGGAAGTGAGTTCTTCTGAGGGGCACATCCTTGCGCTCGGAATATCCTCTTTCATCGAGAAGGGTCTTAGCCCCCGAGAAACTCTGGAGAAGATAAGGGAAGACGGAGGTGTGGCCGTGGCCGCCCACCCGTACAGGATGTCCAACGGTGTCGGTGAAAGGGTCGTTAGAGATGTGGATTTCGATGCGATAGAGGGTATGAACGCTCGTTCTCCCCATTTCATAAACCGCAGAGGGATTCGACTCGCAAAGGATGTCGGGAAGCCCATAACCGGAGGAAGCGATTCCCATCTGCTTGTAGAAGTAGGCAGGGCCTACACGGTGTTTCCCGAGAACACGGAGAGCGCTGAAGATGTCATCGACGCCATAATCGGTGGAAAGGTGGGTTTTGGTGGAAAATCCCTGGGAAAAGCAGAATTTCTTGAGCAAGGGTTCAGAAAGGGTATCAGATGGGTCGGCAGAGGCTTCAGGAGGATATGAGGGGCGAGCAAAAATTTAATAAGTTCCTCGGATAACAGGGCGATCAGATGCCTAAGAAAAAGATTTCCGAGATAAGGAGCGCGGAGGAGAAATACCGTGCTATGACATCGAAAAGAGACGAGCTGAACGCTCAGGCAAGGCTTTTAAGGGAGGAAAGGAACCTCATTCTCGAAAAAAGACGGGGGGCGATGAAGGAACTGGATGCCATAAGGAAGAGGAAGAGAGAACTGATAGACAGGATGCGGGATCACAAAAAACTGAGAAACGAGCTTCAGTCTAGGGCCAAGGAGTTCATAGAGGTAAAGAAGAACAAACTGAAAGGTAGGGTAGGGAACGCAAGGGAGGAGATGGAGAGGTTGAAAAGAGATGTTGAAAGAATGAAAGAGAAACAGGAAACCACATCTCTCAGCGTGGAGGAGGAAAACGAACTCCTGGAAAATCTTAGAAAGAAGATGGC
>JAJRVK010000017.1 GCA_024277315.1 archaeon
GAGGAGAAGAAGGAATCTCTCGAGATAAGGCTAAAAGCGCTCGAAAGACAGGAGAGCCGCATAAAGGACAGATATGCCGCACTGCAGGAGAAGATAACCAAGGAAATGCAGGGATAGAGCGAAACTACCAAAACCTTTAATCCCCCAGTTTTCTGCGGAGCGCATGAAGCCGAAAATCCATGAGTCGTGTTTTGTGGCTCCGAATGCCACGATAATCGGAGATGTTGAGATAGACGAAGGATGCGGGATATGGTATGGCGCGGTGATAAGGGCGGACCTCAACCCCATAAGGATTGGAAAAGGGAGCAACATACAGGACAACTGTGTCATCCATGTGAGCCCCGATAACGATGTGGAGATCGGAGAGAACGTTTCCGTCGGGCATCTCGCAATGGTACATGGAGCGAAGATAGGAGACAACGTGATAATCGGCATAAACGCAACGGTTCTGGATGGTGCGGAGATAGGCGAAAACTCGATAATCGGAGCAAATGCTCTCGTTACCTCCGGAATGAAGGTTCCACCCAACAGCCTCGTCCTCGGAGTACCGGGAAAGATTGTAAAAACCGGCGAGAAATTCAGGGAAGAGTGCATAAAGAACGCCTCGGTGTATCACAGTCTGAGAGACGAACATAAGGCAGGAAAGCACGATATTTGGAAGAAAGATTAAATACGTAGGGAAGATGGAGAAACGGTGATATCATGCATAAAAGATTGTTCATACCCGGACCCACGGAAGTTGACCCTCAGGTTCTGATGGCCCAGGCAAGGCCCATGATAGGGCACAGGATGGCGGAATATACCGCGCTCTACACCAGAGTAATAGATAAGCTCAGAAAGTACTTCAAAACCGAGCAGAACATAACCGTGATTACCTCCTCGGGCACGCTCTGGATGGACATAACCGCCAGAAATCTGGTAAAAAAGAAGGCTCTGGCCGTTGTGAACGGTGCCTTCTCAAAGAGGATGTTCACGACCATCCGGGAGTGCGGTAAAGAGGTGGACATACTCGACCTTGAGTGGGGAACCGCATCGAAACCCGATCTTGTGCTGAAAGCCCTGGGAGAGGGAGACTACGATGTTGTCGCTCTTGCCCAGAACGAGACATCCACAGGAGTGAGAAGCCCGGCGGAAGAGATAGGGAAGGCGATAAAGAAGGAGTATCCGGAGGTCATGTATGTGGTCGATGCTGTTTCCTCCGCCGGTGGAGACCTTCTCGAGCCGGATAAGATGCAGACGGACATCATGTTCACAAGCTCCCAGAAGGCCTTCGCCCTGCCTCCGGGGCTGTCCATCGGCATCGTCTCGGATGCGGCCATAGAAAAATCCAGAGAGATCCCCGGAAAAGGGCACTATACCAGTCTGCCAGTGATTTTCGATTACTATGCGAAGAAGAAGCAGAATCCGGCGACACCGAACATATCGCTTATGTATGCGCTGGATTATCAGCTGGACAGGATGCTGAAGGAAACGCCGGAGGGAAGATACGAGAGGCACCTGGCAATGGCAAATATCGTGAGAGAATGGGCGAGGAAGCACTTCGAGATGTTCCCCGAACCGGGTTATGAATCCATGACCGTGTCCACCATAAAGAACACCCTTGGAAAGAGCGTTGCCGACCTCAATAAAGAGCTTGCCAAGAGAGGTATAGCGATATCCAATGGCTATGGGGACCTGAAGGAGAAGACGTTCAGGATAGCACACATGGGCGAATGGACTCCTGGAGAGATAAAGGAGGTCCTCTGGCATATAGAGGACATCTGGGGTCTGTGAGGTGGTCTCTTGGTGGAGATAAGGCCTTTCAAAGCCATAAGATACACAGAAAAGGCAGGGGATGCCGAGAATCTAATAACCCAGCCATACGATAAGATAAGCCCCGAGATGCAGGACAAGTACTATGAAAAGAGCGAATACAACTACTGTAGGCTCATACTCCCGAAGGAGGAAAACAGGTATGAGATTGCGAAGAAAAGGGTTGAGGACTGGCTTTCCAGTGGAATCCTGAAGAAAGACGAGGAACCTGCACTCTATGTCTACTTTCAGGACTTCGAGGTTCTGGGCAAGAAATACACGAGAAAGGGCTTTATTTCCGCCGTGAAACTCCATCCTTTCGAGGAAAAAGTGGTGCTCCCGCATGAGAAGACCCACAAAGGACCGAAGATAGACCGGCTGAACATGCTCAGGGCCACGAAGAAGAACCTTGAAGCTGGATTCATGCTCTACCCCGACAGGGAAAAGAAGACCATCGAAATACTTGGGAAGGTCTCGAAAGATGGACCGATAATAGATGCCGTGGACGAATACGGTGTCAGGAACAGGATATGGATGCTCACGGACCCTGAGGACATAAAACGCATCCGTGAGGTCATAGGGCCCGAGCAGGTTGTCATAGCTGATGGCCACCACAGATATGAGACCGCTGTGACATTCAGGGACGAGATGCGCTCCGCAAACCCCGGTTTCACCGGAGATGAAGGGTTCAATTTCCGAATGACCCTGATGGTGCCTATACAGGACGAAGGGCTTGTCGTGCTGCCCACGCATAGACTACTGCTGAAACATGCACTGAAGGAAGAGCATTTGAAGGAGATGGAAAGGTACTTCGAGGTTCAGGAGCTGGATAGGAAGGATGTGGAGGGCTTCCTGGATAAGAACAGAGAAAAGAAGGCTTTCGTGGCCTACGACGGGAGCCGTTATCTGGGTCTTGTGCTCGGGGATTTCGGTTCGATACAGGGCTTCTTAAGGCCAGAGTATAGCGATGAATACAAAAAGCTCGATGTCGTGGTGCTCAGGGATGTCCTATTCGAGGGAATAATGGGCGCAAAGGACCTCAGAATAGATGAAAGCATAGCCTACGAGCGCTGGATAGATGATGCCGTAAAGAGGGTTGATTCCGGAGATGCTAAAGTTGCGTTCCTGATGAATCCGACAGGAGCCGATCAGGTCCTGGCCGTGGCGAAGAACGGAGAGAGAATGCCTGAGAAGAGCACTGACTTCTATCCAAAGATGGTGTCGGGCACGTCGATGATGGGGCTGCTGGACAATCTTTAATCAGCAATCTTTTTAATGCTCCTCTCTTTTCGCTGCATAATGAGAGACTTTCTGCTATCTCTGACGCTCTGGATACTTCTTCCGGTGCTGCTCATACTAGTCAATGCCCTGGCGGGCGGCAATGTCCTTTTTCTGATCCTTCTTCTAACATGGCTGGGATTCGGGGCTTTTTTCATCGTCCCTTCGGATGGTCAGGGATAGGGGAGACCCCTTCATTTCGTGTGGAAAAAGGATTTTACGTGCAGGGCAGGCCGTCGTGAGAACACCGTGCTGGATTTTCGTGGCGTGGGGTAGAATGTGGGCGCACTACATCCCCTCGGGGACTCCTGTCAGGTTTTATGGATAAATGCGGTTCGGGCTCTCGGATATCCCTGAGCTCCGCTATCTCTCCATGGGCTTGGTAGTAGATGCCATGCTCTGATTATTCAAATCCTCAGGGCGGCTCCGTAACGTATCCATGATCTTGAAGCATGGCCGCAATTAGCCTTATGCCCTCCTTATGCCCTATTCCTACCATGTTTAATGGAGGCCTTAACCACCGAAGCTGCAACACATAGATTGCTCGATAAGGTCCTTTTCGCCGGGGAATTCCGCATTGCAGCCGGTTTTCGTTTCGCTTCTCCGTTCCTCTTTTTATCCAAAAAGTCTATAAAGAATGGATGTTATGCCGGCTGGGATACCGTGAAGAGCGCTACACATCGAAGCACAAAAAGCCTGATTATAAAAGGGCTTAAAGACCTCTCCGAAAACAAGGAAGCGAGAAGGAAAGTGGATGAGAGCTATTTCAAGGAACTCAAGGGAAAGGAGCACTGGATGCTTTATCTGCTGATGTATGCCATAGATAACATGGAAAACGAGCTTTTCGGTGCCATAGAGGGACTATCTAACGAACATAAGAGGTTCGAGGCACAGACATTCAAAGCCATAAAGGAGGAGAGAGAGGCGCTGATAAAGGTGAGAAAATCCATTGAAAACAACCTGAGAAGCTTCGAGGGGAAGATGGGGGAACTCCTGGAAAAGAGGATGGCCGAGCAGAGAGAGGAGATCGCAAAGGAGTTTGAGAACCTCCTCGAAGGAACACTGAACAAATCGCTCAGGGAAATCGATGAATCCATATCCGACCTCTCCACGACCATACAGAATATGTCCTCCGGTTTTTCCGATACATACAAACTCGTTTCCCACAACCAGAGCATGATAGCCAAAATAGGTAAAAAACTGGAAGAGATCAGCGAGGACATCTCTGCCCTGGATGAAAGGATCGGGATAGAGATTTCGAGGATACCCGGTGCGGAGGGTGCGGCGAAAGCGATGAAGGAACTGGAAAGAAGTATCGAATCCATGAAGGCGATATCCGGAGATGTGGAGAAGATAAAGGCGGCTCTGGAGGGGCTGGAGGGGCTTGACAAGATAGCGCGGTTCTCCGAGGTTGTCGAAGGTCTGGAAAAAGAGGTTGAGGAGGTCAAAAAAGGGCTGGATTCTCTGAACTCCGTTATGTCCGAGAAGATTTCGGAGGCCATGAAGAGCGCCGGTGCCTCGGCGGAACTCGAAAAAAGGATCAGAGAACTGGGCGAAAAAGTGGATTCCATAAACATAGACAGGATATCCGAATCTCTGAGGAACCTGGAAGGACTGGACCAGATAGCCTCGCAGATGGAGGATGTCAGGAAGAGACTGGGTTCCTTCGAGGAGCTGGGTGATTTCTACGGAGAGATTGACGATCTGAGAAAGAAGCTCGAAAATATAAAGGAGATAGAAGATGAAGTGAAGAGAGATATGGATGTTTTGAGAAGGGTTGTGGGAGAATTCGAGGAGGTGGCATCCCTTACGGAAATGCTCGGGGAAATGTCGTCGAGGGTGAAGAAGGTCGAAGAGTTCGGCGAGAAGCTAAGTTCCATAGACCTCGAGGGACTTAAGGACAAAATCGAATCGGCGGGAGCGCCTTCGCAGTACCCTGCGCTGCTTGAGAAACTCGATGCCCTCTCTGCTCTGGTGAAGGATATGGAGAGCCTGAGGCCCGTGAAAGAAGAAGTCTCCTCTCTCCAGGAAAAGGTCGCTGAGATAGAGAAAAAGGTGGATATGATACTGAAGTCCACCAACAAACACCTCGATGTGGTGGAAAAGAACCTCAAAGCAGAGATTGCGAAGTTGAGGGGAGAGGGTGGTGGAAGTGGATAGTGGAGTTTGTGGGAAATTTTAGGATGGTTAGATGTGAGAATTGTGGGGAGATAATCTCAATACATAATGATGTCTGTCCTTACTGTGGAGCACCGCAGAGAAGAAGTAAAAAGATTGGCGAGAGACCATCTGGCATAGCTGTATTCAAGGCGCTGATTGTTGGTCTTTCATTAATGTTTCTTGGTATGGTTTTAGGCTTATTCACCTTTGGTCTTTTAGGAATGGGCATAGGTACTCTTTCCGGTTTATCTCTAGGGCTATGCCTCGGTACAAAAA
>JAJRVK010000018.1 GCA_024277315.1 archaeon
AAAATGATTCTGATAGGAGACATAGTTCATCTGATGGTGCTCATCGGTATGATGATTTCCGGCGTGCTTGTCGTGTATTTCAAGGACCTTCTGAACGCCGCCATATCTCTTGCGGCATTCAGCCTTCTTCTGTCGCTTGAGTTCTACATACTTCAGGCGCCTGATGTGGCGATAGCCGAGGCAGGTGTCGGCGCGGCACTGACGACTGCAATATTTATCATGGCCATAAAGGCCACAAAGAGAATGGAGGATTACGAATGAGAAAGAGCGTAGCTTTTGGTGGTTTGCTCCTGGTCTTCGCGTTTCTGCTGATCGCAGCCGTGAACCTGCATGGTTTCGGAGACCCCACCAACACAGAGATGGATGACTACTTCATCCATAACGGACAGAGGCAGACCGGTGCCAACAACATCGTCACGTCCGTCGTGTTCGATTACAGAGGTTACGATACGCTGGGAGAGGCAACGGTGCTGTTCACCGCCGTATCCGGCGTCCTGATAGCACTGAGAAAGGAAGGGGGTGAGGAATGATGATGTCCAAAATCGTGCGCTCGATGACGAGGCCCCTTTATCCGTTTATAATCCTCTTTGGCGCGTATCTGGTGGTTCACGGACACCTGACCCCCGGAGGAGGATTTCAGGGCGGTGCTGTGGCGGCATCCGCCATAGCCCTTCTGGTCGTAGCCTACGGAGGCACACGGATGTTCAGGAAAGGCACGCTTACAGCGATGGAAAGCTCGGGTCTCATTGTGTTCATATCCCTGGCAATGGTCGGTATGGCAACTGTATTCTTCTACAACTTCCTTGCGAACGGCGGACCGATATTCGGTGAGGCCATATTTTATGGCCCGAATCCGGGATACTTCAATACGGCTGGTGTCATTCCGCTGATGAACATGGCCGTGGGCCTGGAAGTGATAGGCGGTCTGGGCGTGATAATCATCGCTCTGGGAAAGAAAGCGTTCGAGGTGATGGAATGATCGGCAACGCACCTTACATTGTGGTCGGGTTCATAATCTTCCTCGGCCTTTACACGGCGATTTTCAAGAGAAATCTTATAAAAATAGTCATGGGAATCACGCTTGTGGAGAGCGGTGTTAATCTCTTCCTGATAACTCTGGGATACAGAACCGGGGGAGGCGCTCCGATATTCACACAGGCAACCAACATGCACATGGTTCTGCCGACGCCTCAGGCGCTCACTCTGACGAGCATAGTCATCGGTGTGGCCACTACGGCACTAATGCTGTCATTCATTGTGATGATATACAAGCACTACAAGAGCATTGATGCCAAAGATGTCAGGAGGTTGAAAGGATGAACTTCACGGAGCATATTCCCATACTCGTCATAGCGCTTCCTCTCTTTGCGGCCTTTCTCACCCCGCTGATGGGTAAGATAAGCAGAAAAGCGCCAAGATACTTTGCGACCGCGGTCTTCGTAATCGTGGCATTCCTTGTCGTGCTACTTGCCAATATGGTCTATTCCAGGGGTACCGAGCCGATAATATACACCCTGGGTTCCCAGAACGACACGATATTCAGGATAGTCCTGGAAATAGATGCGTTCAGTATTTTCATGGCCCTTATAATGGCCATAGTCTCACTTGCCGTTTCGATATACTCCTGGGCATTCGTAGACAAATACAGCGGTCAGGACAAGTTTTACACCCTGCTACTGCTAGTCGCCGTGGGTTCCTACGGAATGGTGCTGACCGGAGACATGTTCAACCTATTCGTCTTCTTCGAGATATCCAGTATCGCACTCTGCGGTCTCGTGGCTTTCAGGACTGAGAGAGGCGAGAGCTTCGAAGCGGCCTTCAAGTACATGGCATACAGCACGATATCCGGCTTACTGCTTCTCTTTGCAGTCGGCATCTTTTACAGCCAATACGGTGTTCTCAACATCGCCAAGATAGCCGAGGGTGTCGGAAGCGGTCCTTTCAACGAGCTCAACAAGATAGCTCTCGGACTTCTGGTTACTGTCTTCGCCCTCAAAGCTGGTTCTGTTCCGTTCCACATGACCACGCCGGATGCGTACAGCGAGGCTCCCGGCGGAGTTGCGGCCCTATATGTGGCTGCGAGCCAGGCCGGGCTCTATGCCCTGTTCAGGACATGCTTCACGATATACAGACCCGTCATAACCACGGAGACCATAGGATGGGTCGTCATAATACTCGGAGTTCTGTCGATGTTCGTGGGAGTCACGATGGCTCTGGTCCAGAAAGACATAAAAAGGCTTATGGCATATCATGCAATATCTCAGACGGGATACATGCTTCTGGGTGTCGGGGTCGGCATAGCTGTTCTGGGAAACCCGGCAGCTCTGGATGCATACGGGAAGATGGCCATGGAAGGCGGCATATTCCACATAATAAACCACGCCATGTACAAGGGTCTGCTTTTCCTCACCGCCGCCGCCATATTCTACAGGGTCGGAACAAGAAATCTGAACGAAATGCGAGGACTGGCCCATACGATGAAGTTCACAACAATATTCTTCATGATCGGTGCCCTGTCGATAGCCGGAATACCTCCGATGAACGGTTTCTCTTCCAAGCTGATGATATACGAGAGCGTTTACCAGTTCAGTCCTATCCTCTCGGCAATAGCCATGCTCGTGAGCGTGCTCACGCTCGCATCCTTCGTTAAGGTCTTCTACAGCGCTTTCATGGGGCCGAAAAACGAGAAGGTGGATGCAAAGGAGGTACCAATGAGCATGCTTGTTGGGATGGCTATCCTGACAGGAGTGATAATCGTGTTCAGCCTGTTCCCGGGACTTGTTGTGGATACGATAATAAAGCCCGCTGTGGAAGCGCTTCTCCACGGCTGGCCCATCGCAGGAGGTATGTAAATGTTCTTCGGTATTGATACTGGAAGCGGTGTCTGGAACGCTGTGATGCTCCTACTGTTCCTTGCCATAGCGATACTGATAGCATTTCTGCTCAGAAGCATGGGAATCAGAGGACACAGGAAAAGGGTCCATGCGGGAGAGCCTTTCTATTTCGGCAACGAGGTGCCGGAGAGCGCGTACATAAAGGCGAGCAATGTCTACTGGGGCTTCATCAAAGCCATGGAAAAGTACTACAAACCGGTGATGGCCGAACATACAGGCAATGTGAACGATTATATGGCATGGCTCGTTCTGACGATGGCGGGCATACTGCTGGTAATCTTCTTTATGTAGGAGGAATAAAATGGATCTCAAAAAGACATTTGATCAGGCCCTCTGGGTGTTTCACCTGAACACAGGCTCTTGCAACGGATGCGACATAGAGATAGTTGCCGCCCTTACGCCCAGATATGACGTTGAAAGATTCGGCATAAAACTCGTTGGAAGTCCCAGACATGCGGATGTTCTCCTAATGACCGGCCCCGTGACAAGGGCCATGGCCCCTAGGGTCAAGAGGGTCTACAATCAGACCCCGGATCCAAAGGTGGTTCTGGTAATAGGAAACTGCGGCACAACAACTGGCGTATTCTACGAAAGCTACAACATACTCGGTCCTATCGACCATTTCCTGAAACAGATAGACCCTGATGTGAAAATCGTTTATGTTCCCGGATGTCCGCCAAGGCCGGAGGCGATAATAGACGCTGTCGCCAAGGCATGGCTCGTCCTCGAAGAACTGAGAGGTGATAATAAATGAAAGTCATGAATGGAGATGAGTTTGCCTCGTACATCAAAGACAGGTTCGGCAACAATGTTCTCTCTATGCGGGTGGACAAATTCAAAAACGGGGTAAAAAAGAGCGAGTTCCACTCTGTATGGCTGAGAGTGGACAGGTCCGTCTTCAAGGATGTCATGAGGGCGATAACCGAGATACACGACGAAGCACACATAGCGGTTGCTTCCGGCAGTGACCTCGGGGAGGAGATAGAGATCATATACCATCTCAATCTATTCTGGGGAGAGAGAAACAGGCAGCTTACGGTCAATCTCGGGGTCCGCTGCCCCAAGGATGACCCGCATCTACCGACAATATCGGACCTCATACCCGGAGCGCTCATCACTGAGAGGGAAAAACAGGAGTTCCTTGGGATCACGATAGACGGGATTCCTGACCCGAGAAGGCTTTTCCTTGCCGAGAACACACCGGAGGGATTCTATCCCTGGAGAAAGGATGAGGATCAGCAGGAGAAACTGAAAAAACTCTACAGAGACGTGCATGAGGAGGGAGTATAATGGCCGATACCACCTATACATTCCCGATAGGGCCGGTCCATCCCGCTCTGAAGGAGCCCACCATGTTCAAGTTCGTAATGGACGGAGAGGTCGTTGTGGATGTGGATGTCCAGCCAGGCATAAATCACAGAGGAATAGAGTTCATAGGAATGAGGAGGAACGTGCTTCAGACCCTTCATCTGGCCGAGAGAATATGCGGTATCTGTTCCATAGTCCATCAGTATGCTTTCACACTGGCTACGGAGAGGGCCGCCCAGGTCTTCGAGGTTCCGGAAAGGGCGCAGTACATAAGGATAATAATGGCCGAGCTGGAAAGATTGCACAGCCATCTTCTTTGGGCCGGTGTCGCGGCACACGAGCTCGGCTTCGACACGCTCCTTCATCTGAGCTGGAAGATAAGAGAGGATGTTCAGGATGTCCTCGAAATAATAAGCGGCAACAGGGTAAATTATGCCATGTACTATCCCGGAGGTGTCAGAAGAGACATCCCTCCGGAGAAGATTCCCAGGATAAAGAAGGTCCTGGACCATTACAAGGAGAACTTCCAGATGCTCGCAGACACCTTCCTGGGAGACCCGGTGATAAAGCACAGGACAGTGGGTGTGGGTACTCTCTCGAAGAAGGATGCCATAGCCACCTCCACCGTAGGGCCCACCACAAGGGCCTCCGGCGTGATGAAGGATGTCAGATTCGACCAGCCCTATGATGCCTATGCCGATATCGACATAAAACCTGTGATTCCGAGCAACTACGGATTTGAGGATGCCGGAGACGTCTATGCGAACATCGTGGTCCGGCTAATAGAGGTGGCTCAGTCCATAGAAATAATCGAATATGCCCTCGACAACATGCCTTCCGGCCCATACAGAGCTGAAATGAATGTTAACAAGGTTCTTATGATGCTGCGAAAGGCGGACGGTGAAGGATTCGGAATACATGAAGCTCCCAGAGGCGAGATGTGCCACTATGTCAGGCTGAAAGAGAACCAGGACAACCTGGATGCTTGGAAGGTGAGGGCCTCCACATACAACAACATACTCGCATGGCAGAAAAAGCTTATAGGACAGCAGATAGCGGATGTTTCCATCGTAGCGGCGTCCATAGACCCATGTATAGGTTGCATGGACAGGGTTGCGGTGGTGGATTCCAGGACAGGAAAGGAGAAAATAATGACGGATGTGGACTTCCATCGCCTTAGTGTGGAAAAGACAAAGAGGTTGAGAAAATGAACGAAGAAATCATTAAGTTGGGCTTCGCTCTGATATACGGCATAGCGACCATCCTTGCCGTGATATTTCTCGGGCTTCTTTACAAGGGCATAGACAGGAAGCTCGCTGCGAGATTTCAGTCCAGAGTGGGTCCGCCGATAAGGCAGCCTTTCAGAGATGTCTCGAAACTGTTTATGAAAGAGACAATAACCCCTGAAAACTCCGTATCGTGGATATTTCACTCGATGCCCCTGATAGCTTTCGCCACGGCACTGCTTATAATACTATACCTGCCCATAGGCCCCTTCGCACCGATTCTCGGTGAATATGGTGACCTCATTCTCATAGTGTATCTCCTCGCAATTCCGTCTCTTGCGATAGCGGTCGGCGGTTTCTCCTCGGGATCTCCCGTGGCTACGATAGGTGCTCAGAGGGAAATGGTCCTCATGATGTCCTATGAATTTCCGCTGGCAATAGTAGTGCTTTCTCTGGCATGGCTCGCGAACATTAATGCGACGGGAAATGCCTTTGCTCTTGGAACGTTTACGGCGAACCCTGTCTGGGAAATGGTCGGAATTGTCGGCGCCATGGGTCTCGTTCTTCTTCTGGCATCGATCTTCGTTGTACTTACCAGCGAGCTCTCAAAACTTCCGTTCGACATACCCGAGGCAGAGACCGAGCTTGCCGGCGGTGTCTTCGCAGAGTATTCCGGAAGAGACATGGCCATGTTCTATCTTGCGGATGCCGTTAAGAGCTTTGCCATGGTCACGCTCGTTGTAGCCCTCTTCTTTCCGTATAATCTGTCACCCTGGATAATCTCACAGTTCGGTGTGGAGCTCCCGGCCATAATGGGAATTCCTATCGCCGCATACGTAATCGACCTGCTGTTCTTCCTGTTCAAGGTCTTTATCATCATGTTCTTCGCTGTGACATTCGTTCGTGTCTCCCTGGCAAGGCTGAAGATCGACAAGGCATCCTACATCTATCTGGTACCGACAACCATAATAGCGATCATGGGAATGGTCTTCATATATATGGGGAGCGCTCTGTGAGGTGATAAAATGGCAACAGCAACGGTAATTGAAATAATAAGACAGTTCCTGCATAAGCCCTTCACGAACACATTCCCCGTGAAATACGCACCTAAGAACATGCACAAAGCACTTGAAGCCATCCAGGCCGGCAAGGTGGAGATAACTCCCCCCGTACCTGTTCCCGATGATCTGAGGGGGAAACTGGCATACGAGAAGGATACGTGTATAGGCTGTCAGCTCTGCATAAAGGTCTGTCCCTCTAAAGCCATAGAATTCAAACCCGAGGAGCGAAAAATCAAGATATTCATAGCCAGGTGTACCTTCTGTGCCATGTGCACCGAGATATGTCCCACAAACAGTCTGGCGATGACCACGGAGTTCCTTCTAGGCACGGCGGAAAAGTACGGAAAGGACATGATAGTGGAGTGAGTCTGCCAACACTCTTATATCTCTTTTTTCATTCCCCACCATGAAACTGCATTTCCTTACCGGCAATAAAAACAAGGTTATTGAGGCGGAAAAAAGGCTTGGTCCTCTAGGTTTCGATATAATACAGGAAAATCTCCAACCGCCAGAGATTCAGGCAGATACTCTGGAAGAGGTGGCGCTTTTTTCGGCAAAATGGGCGGAACCGTACGCAAAAAAGCCCTTTTTTCTCGAGGATTCTGGGTTTTTCGTCGATTCTCTGAATGGCTTTCCGGGAGTCTATTCCGCCTATGTGTTCAGAACGCTCGGTTACATGGGGATTCTACGACTTCTGGAAGGTGTTGAAAAGAGGTGTGCGAGGTTCGTTGCCATAATAGCCTATCACGACGGTGAGGTGATAAGGATGTTCAGAGGAGAGGTTCTGGGTACAGTCACACGGGAGCCGAGAGGTGGGAACGGCTTTGGCTATGACCCGATATTCATACCGGAAGGTTCGAGCAGGACATTTGCGGAGATGGATACCGAGGAGAAGGGAAGGTTCTCACACAGAGGAAAAGCACTGGAAAATATGGAAAGATGGTTGAAAATCGGATATGAAGAAACAGAAAGAAAGGGTTTGGGTTTTTAGGTTTTTACCATGTCAGCGTCCACGTGGCCGCTGCTGTGGTGTGTATCCAGTATCCCTTGCCGGGTTCCATGATGTCGGTCGCCGCAAGAATGTCCATCTGTCCCGTGGTGGTGTTGTATGCCTGCACATAGTCGTACGGTATTCCTGTCAGAGCGGTTGCCACATCCCTGGGGGTGTTGCTCGGATAACCGACAAGATTCCAGCCCTTGACCAGCGGTATGTCCGTGGATGTTACACTGGGCTCGTTGGCTGTCAGCGTTCCGGCTGCGGTTGTGTATACCCATATTCCCATGGTGTTGTCAACGAGCGGGAATC
>JAJRVK010000019.1 GCA_024277315.1 archaeon
AGGAGCTCCTGCATAAGCCCTTTCTTGAGCCTCTCGGTCTTCGCTATGGCATCATCCACCTGCTGTATAGCGGAGTCAACGGAACCCAGTATCTCGGCTATCTTGCGCTGCTCGGGGAGTGGGGGGAGGGGGATTTTGATTGCATCGAGAACTGCACGGTCAACATGAGGTATTCCTGTTCCTTTTGTCATGCCTCTTAGGAAGTTTTCCTTACTTTTAAGAAAATAGAAAGAAAATAGAGTGTCTATTTTCTGCACATCAAAATCTATTTTGGCCATAGTGGAAGAAAGAACTCCTGATTTTCCGATGAACAGCTCTCCCGCATTTGAACCATCCCATAAAATTATGATTTCTCCATCTTTAACTAAAATTTCATCTCCTGTTATTTCTACATAAGGAGAGTGTCCTCCTTCTCTAAGATAATCAGTAGACAAATATGGCATTGCTCCATCTTGAGGCTCATCGCTCATTTTATTCGGCTTCTTTCCTTTAGTATATCTGGCGATTTACCCCAGTCTAACGAGTTTCCAGTCTTCGGGGTATTTTGTGGGTGCTTGGGTCATGGTGGTGCCTCCGAGAGCTCTATTCTGGTCTCCAATTCTTCGTAGAGTTCTATAGTTTCAAATATGCAGTTTAGCATTGCCGAAGCGACTTTTGCAGATATAATGACGAGTTCTTTAACAAGTTCGGCCACACTTTTCAGAAACTCAATTATCATTTTCGCTGTTTCTACTGTGAATTCGATAGTTTTTTCTACAAACTTTCCAATTTTATCTGCATTATTAATAGCGAGATAACCGCCCAATATAAGAAGACCTAATTGTAGTATCGGATGTAAAGAGGAAAACGCATCAAAAGCACCTTTTGCGAGGGATTTAATCCCTGTCCAGACAATAACAGCGAAATCATATAACGCCTTTAAAACTGCAAATATGGCGTAAAAAATTAATTTTCCTAGGGCCATCATGGCCATTGGAAGCATATCAAAAAGTAATACCATAGAAAGGTTACCTTTTTCTATCTTGTATAGTACTTTTTTTAACTTTCCAACTTTTTCAAATGTCATCGTACCATTAAGCTCTATCAGGTCCTTATCTCTTGTGAGTATCCCATGGGCAGGCTCACCAAGATAAACTACCAGATAAGGAATATCTTTTTCGTCTCTTTCTCTGAGCTCAGTAACTTTTTGGTTGCCCTCTACAAGAGAAATATATCTTTCTTCAGGAAGAAGCTTTATTTTTGGAAGAAAATGGGTATATATTGCATTTTTTACTTCTTCTTCAGTATACTCTCCTTTTTTCACTCCATTAAGAGATGCAGCCTTTCTTTCTAGCTCTTCTACCAGATACGCTGGTGCAATAGGTTCAAAAATTGAGTGCTGGGCCAGTCTCAAAAAGAATGATTCCCCATATTTCAAGTATGCATTTACTTCGGACAATATGATGTTGGCATCTATTATAACCCTTATTCGAAACCCATATTTCAGAATCCCATTCAAATGCGCTCTTCCTGCCCACTCGTCAATGATACTTTTTATAATAGGAGGTGTGTTTTCGACGAAATAATCGGCTAATTCTTCATACTCTCGTTCTATCGTTTCCGTCATTTCATCTCCTCCTTCCTTTTCTTTTTACTGTTCTGTTCTTCATCTTCCTCACATTCTTGTACGGTCCGGGTGTCTTCTTATGCCCCACTATCTTTCCGGTTTTGGTATCCACTTTTACCCACCTCTGAGTCTTTGGATTTAGGTATTGAACTCTGTTTCTCTGAGCGCCCCTTATTTTTCTCAGATCGTCGGCCCTGCTCATCCTGTCCGCAGCGCTCTCTACCACTTTGATGTGCGGGCTTTTGGCCCAGCCGTATGCATCGAGGGCTCTCTTTGTCCCTTTCCCTATTGCGGCCACAAATTTGCGCATTTTTCTCTCTTTTTCAGGCATCATCTTTGCCATTTTAAACCTCCTCGAAGAAATAACTTCGATTTTATTATTATTTAGCATATGCTTGTATATAAATTTTTCGGTGAGATGAGTGAAAGTACTCGCGCTCCCAAGAAAACTTTTAGACGCATATGTGTTCTTCATCTCGTAGCGGGTAAGTCCATGCAAGTGGGAGTGTACCGGATGGTGCACGCGAAGTCCCCGCATGGGTCCGCTTTTCAGGATATTCTGTTTTCTCCGAATTCTTTTACCTTTGGCTTCTGTCCCATGTATTCCCAAATAATCGCCAAAATCGCCAAACAAATGCCAAATAATCACCAAATCACCTGAGAACATAGTGGGCCCCCCTTCCCTTTCCTACAGGTCGCAAAATGTTTCTCTTTACCATATCGTTAAGATCTAATCTTGCCATCTCATCGGAGATTTCGGTAAGATTCCGGTATTCCCTGTTCGTTATCCTTCCTTTCTCCTTCACATACATAACCGCCCTTATCTGCCTCTCATTGAGACCCAGAGACCTCAGATATTCCTCGTTATAGATATCCTTTCTGAAAACCACGCTAAACCACATGCCCGATTCTCTGAATTCCGGTTCCGGGAGGCCGTTCTCCCTGCATAACTCCATGATTCTCGTGGTCCCGCTCCCGTACCTCTCAATATAGCCCATATCATAGAAGACCTGAGCGATGAGTTTATTCCTTATCACCGAACGATGCTCTTCAGAATACAACTCATCTATACTCAGGCCGGGAGGCAATTTCCCCGGACTCACGATCTCTATTCTGTCATCATACACCTCTACATAAACCGTGGAATTTATGGTATAATCGCGGTGAACGATGGCGTTTATTATGGCCTCCCGCAACGCATCCAGCGGATACTCCCACACCTCCTTTCTTCTGGCCTCGCCGGTGAACTCATATCTCACCGAGATGTGCTTTTTTATGAAATCCATGGCCCCCTCCACCTGCTTTGTAAGGTCTCCTTCAATCATTACATCATCCAGTATATTGGTACGGCTCCCTTTGAACCTCCCGCAATGAACCGAAGCCTGCGAAAGAAAGACCCTTTCATCTCTTCCGAAAAGAAGGACTGCCGCCCATGTCACCCTGTCCCTCACAAGTTCGATCTTCTTCAATACGGTCAGCCAATCCTCTTTAAAATGCCTTCTTCCGGATTTTTCTGATATTTCTATGTATTTCTCTACTTTCTCGCGAGATATATCCGATATCTCAAAGGGGCTTTCTACGGAATCCCAGCTCGAACCGGTGGATAAAAGATGGAGTTCTGCCACCTCGGAAGGGCTCATAACCCTGTTGCTGCTGTTCTTCCTGATGTAATATCTCCCCTTATAGGATATCGGTTTTATAGGCGCTTCTGGCACGGTGATGACCACGATTTCCTTATCATCAATACCTACCTTCTCCATTCCCAGCGTTATTTTTGGCTCTATTCCCTGTATTATCTCGTTATGCCACTTATTGAGCGTTTCTTTCCCCAGTGTAACACCTAATATCCTGCCTTCGTCATCCACCCCTATGAGGATGTGCCCGCCTTTTGAGTTGGCCATGGCTGTAATCGCTATTATTGTTTCTTTCCCGAAGTTCTTCTTAAATTCGACGCTTTCCGTTTCATGTTCTGGAATCTCATAGCTTCCTTCTTTCATGTTTATCTCCTTTATCGGCGTTTTTTCCTATATCGTTCTGTTTTCTTATAAAGTCTACTATGGGGTCGGTGAAAGTGCTCGCGCTCCCACGGAAACTTTTAAATGCATCCGCGCTTTTCATCATGTGGCGGGTAAGTCCACACATCAGGGCCGTGTACCGGATGGTGCGCCTGAGAGTGGCCCGTGTGGGTCCGCCGTTCGTCTTATTTTTCCTGCTGTCTTGTATTGCCAGATAACCGCCAAACGAATGCCAAATAATCTGTGAATTACTCAATGACATGACAGGCTCCATTCTTCCCCTCTTTATCTCATATTTTTCACTTTTAGTTAAGCTATTATTAAACTTAAAATGAACTTTATATGATTTCATCCCATCACCTCTTCGAGTTCATAGCAAATCTCAATTACCACCCCCCACACACCATAGAAATCCGGAATATCTCCTATGAGCATCTGGAGATTGCCCCAGTTATTCCTGAATACTCCCTCATTGTTTTCCACTTTTTCAAGCAAAAATGAAACTCCCTTTGCAGCGAACTTCTTATCAATTATGGAGAGAACAACACCCATATCCACATATCTAGAAAGATACCATATATCGTATATGTCCCTGGGCCTTCCTGTCCTCTGAAATATGGTCCTTATTTTCTCTGTCATCAGCTCTTCAAGGGAATAGGACAGAACTCTCACACGGGAAAACGCCTCCTCATCGGAATAGGTGTGGAATATCCCCCTCTCCACAGGCTCCAGAGCCATCCTTTCATAATCTCCGACAGACAAGTCCATCCTTATCTTGGCAGGCTCTCCGGTTTTTCTGAGGAAATAATAGGGAATTCTGATCTCATAGCCCACTATCCTGCCAATATGATATCTCTTACCGAACCTCTCCCTCATTTCTGGCTCCAGAAATTCTATTTCTCCTTTGCATCTTTCCAGCCCGACCAGAGTCTCCATTATGTCCCCAGCATTTCCATCAACAAGGTTGAAATCCATATCCTCCGAGAACCTGTAATCCGGAAAATACACCTTCCGGAGGGCAGTGCCTCCCTTGAAAACCAGATTTCTCCATATTCCGGACATCCATAACTCCCTCAGCACCACAGATATCATATAGTCCTTTTCCACGGTACTGGGAGGCACTCCGGCCTGTCTGGCCTCTACTTTGATCTCATCGGCCATGCTCAAATCTCTTCCTCCAGATATCCCTTCGGCACATTCACAAGTATGCCCCACTTGGTATTCCAGCGCCCCTTTTTTCCGAGTGTTGGGTCAAGCAGAGGATAGCCGCGAACATGCTCTATATCTCTCTTCAGTCCTGGGATCTCAAATCCAAGAATCTCGCAGAGATATCCCAGCCTCTTTATGCCTGCATTGCCACCCATCTTCCTTAGGTTTTCCGCTACAGTTTCGATATCCACACCGGACCTTAGACCCTTCACAACCTCTATTATCCCTCCGCAGTTCCTGGGTCGGTCTAGACAGTCCGCAACTGTCTTCTCAGGGTCCGTTATCCTCACGGTTCTTCCACCGATGCGGATGTTTCTAAATCCGAAGAACTTCTTCTTTCGCACGATTACGGCTTTTATCCCGTGCTTTTCCAGATTTATATAGTTTCTTCTCACAGGCGTAAGGGCATATGTCACTCTAGGCATCTGTTCAGTCATGCCATAGTAGTTGAGAGCGCTCCAATACCCCACAGCACTCTCCGGAACCATAACAGAAGATAGCACAAAAGGATCACTCGCACCTTGTGAAGGAAATGCAAGTCTGTATCTGTTCCGTCCTATTCTTTCGAGTATCCCGTCTCTTTCCAGCCTCCGTATATGATAATAGAACGCCCCCTTTTCAATATTCAGGGCCTCTCTTGCCTCGTTTCCGGTGAAGACCTCGCCCAGTTCCGCCATCTTTATCATGACCTCTGTTTCTCTCATATTTATCACTATTAGTTTAACTTCTATTTAACTTTTTGTGAACTTTTAATATCACCTCAGCTCCTCCAGATATCTTTCTATCCTCCTTTCCACATCATCTATCTTGCTCTCTATCTCCCTGAGCTCCTGCCATTCCTTTTCCACATCTATCTCCTCCACCTCTTCCTCAGGGAACACATATAGCGTTACGTTCAGATTGTAATCGTTCTCCCTTATCTCTTCAATAGGCACGATGCGGCTGAACCCTTCTTCCTCGGAGAAATGCCGGTACGCTTCCGCAATCTTCCTTATGTTCTCCTCGCCTAGCATGTTGAGTTTCCTCACATCCGGGTGTTTCACATACTCCTGAGATGCGTTTATGAACAGAACCTTCCCCTTTCTGGCCTCATCCTTTCCCTTGTTGAATACCAGTATCGCTCCCGGTGCTCCCGTGTTGTAGAACAGCTTCTCAGGCAGGAGTATGACGCAGTCCAGCAGCCCTTCTCCATGGTTCTCTTCCAGCACCTTCTTCCTTATGGCCTTCTCCTTCCCGCTCCTGAACAGTGCACCGTTGTCCAGAACTATTCCCACCTTCCCGCCATCCTTTGTGCTTGCCAGCATGTGCTGAATCCACGCCCAGTCTGCGGACTGCTTCGGAGGGAAACCGTAAGGGAATCTCTCGGAGACGAATTCCCCCTGTTTCAGGGTGTTCTCATCGTATCCGTCCTGGTTCCATGGAGGATTCGCTATAACATGATCGAACCTCATCAGGTCTCCTTTTTTCTTGAACTTAGGATAAAGAAGGGTATCGCCTCTTTCTATCTTCGGGTCGCCTATGTCGTGCATATACACGTTCATCTTACAGAGGCCGTATGTTGTAGGATTCACCTCCTGACCGTAAAGAAATAACTTCTTCGCCCCTTCTTTTTCATGCCTCCGCTCAACATGCTTGTACGCACCTATGAGCATGCCTCCGGAACCTGCCGCAGGATCGTACACGCTTTCTCCGGGCTTGGGATCGAGCACCTCCACTATGAGGTTTATAACCTCCCTTGGGGTATATACTTCCCCTTCCTTTGCCTTCTGCGGTGCAAAATACCTCAGTACCCACTCATAGGCATCTCCCAGTATGTCCGAAGAAGTATCGTGCAATTTCCTGGAACTGAAGAGCTCCATAAGCTGGTTCAGTATCATCAGATTCTCACTGTTTCCGGTGAATGATGTGAATTCCACAGTGTCGAAAACTCCTCTCAGGTCCGGATTCATCTCGCCGATGTATTTTATCGCCTTGGAAAGCTTTTCTGGCAGAGTGTTCACATCCTTCCTTATGTTCTCCCACAGATATTTCTCCGGGACATTGAAATGATGGTAATCCGCACGTTTGGCCTCTTCCCTCGCGACATCTTCGGGAAGACCTATCTCTTCGACAAGCTCCCTAACCTTTTTATCGTATTCGTCCCTCCATCTATCGCTCAATCTTTTCAGAAACAGAAGCACGAGGATGTACTTGTAATCCACCCTGGTCCTTATCAGGTCTGCGGCCTTTTTCAGAAGGGAATACAGTTCCTCCCTGCTGATTTCTTCCTTGACCTCCATCTCTTTTATTATCATGTCCTCCATCCTCACGAGTCTGTATATCCTTGCCCTGTTGTCCTCCGGATCAAGCTCGGTGAGCACAAGAGCCGCCTTTCTCAGTTCGCCGAGAACCACTGAAACATTCTTCGCATCGTCGCCGAAGACCTCTAAAGCATTCACCGCATCTTCTCTTCTGAAAGGCTCCGTACCGAATGCATCCAAGAGATGCCTGTATCTTTTTTCAACCCACTTTTGAATTCTGGGCATATTATCCGATATATTGACTTGTATATAAGATTTATGCTTGACAGTCAAGCTGAATTTATAACAACTTATCTTTCTACATCACAATCCACAAAAGTATCCTCATCACAATCAGAAATATCCTGGGGGAGGTTTCAAAAAGATTATAAGGAGAATGCACATCCACGGCTTAGGACCAAAGAAAGAATTCTCTTTGCCAATTGCCCTGTCCCCACCCAATAGGGCCTGTGGTCTAGTGGTTATCCGCACTTCCTGACGGAAGTTCTCTACCCACTATCCCACTTCCAACCTATCGGGCCTGTGGTCTAGTGGTTATCCGCACTTCCTGACGGAAGTTCTCTACCCACTATCCCACTTCCAACCTATCGGGCCTGTGGTCTAGTGGTTATGACGTCGCCCTTACAAGGCGGAGGTCCCCGGTTCAAATCCGGGCAGGCCCACTTACACCAAGCCCGGATTTGTTCAAACGAGCAAAGTTTACTTTGTGAGCGGAACTTCAAGCAGTGAAGTTCACGTCCGGGCAGGCCCACTTCGAGCTCTTTCTTTATTGCTCTCTGCGCTGGCTCACCCTCCAAAGCGGCTTTTCCCCAACGAAAAACCCGGGAAAAGGAACAGCGGACTTAAAAGCCCACTAAATGCAATCCACGCAACAAATGGAAGACACCGTACGAGGAGTTGCGCCTCCGAGCGCAAGACTTCCTGAAAGGAAGTCGCTATGAGAAAGAACACGGCCCCTTTTAGGGGTCTGGGTCGCAAGGGCGTAACCTTGCTCCACTCGCCATCACCTGCTCGCTCTGCCTCATGCATAACTCGAAATGAATTATACAACAGAGCATAGAGAAGAGAATCCTTATATCCCAAATCCATCTTCCTCCGTGAAAAAGAAATACCATAAGACAGTGCGGAAATGCCCGATGTGCGGGAGCAACGACCTGTACTTCGAAAGCGGAGGGATAGCCGGATATGTCTATCACTGCAACAACTGCGATTACATAGGAGCCTTTGTTGTGGAAGAGGAAATAGAATGGGAAGAGGATGTGAATGAAAAGCATCATAGACGTTTTGGAAGGAAAAAATAAGCTCATAATGATGCACAGGAGCGCCGACCCGGATGCTCTTGGCTCCGCTTATGTCATTTCGAGGATTTTCGGAGGAGATATAGACATAACCGGAGGAATAAACAGAACTGCCAGAAAGATGCTCGAGATGTTCGACATAAAGGGTGTTGAAAATCCGGATTTCCGGAATTACGACGGGATAATAGTTCTGGATACGGCATCTCCCGGACAGCTCCATGCGCTCCCTTCCAGGATTTCCCTCGTCATAGATCACCATCTGGATACCGGCGAATGGGGAATGGCTGAACATTGTGTTATAGAAGAGAACGCCGTCTCATGCACACAGATGGTTGGAAGACTTTTGAGGGATGCCGGAATTCCTGTTGACGAACGGTCTGCTCTCGCCATTTTGATAGGTATGTACACGGATTCGAAGGGTCTCGGGACGGGGGATTCGAAATTCATGCGGGACTTTGCAGACATGATGGACATCGCAGGAGCAAGCATCGGAAGTCTTAGGGACTTTCTCAATACCGGCAACAACAATTCGGTGAAGACAGCGATAATGAAGGGTATGCAGAGGCTGAAGTTCAGAGCGCAGGGCGAGCTCTTAATCGCATGGACTCATGTGAGCATGTTCGAGAGCGCTGTTGCCAATGCGATGATATGCGCAGGTGCGGACATCGTCTTTGTGGGGAGTGAAAGGGACGGGAAGACGAGGATTATCGGCAGAGCATCCGACAAGGTTCTGGGAAAAGGATTCCATCTCGGAAGATTCTTCTCTTCACTGGGCTACGAAATCGATGGGGAGGGAGGAGGCCATGATGGTGCGGCAGGCTTCGGTACCGTCGGCGATGTGGAGAACATACTGATGATATGCGTCAGCAGGGCAATCGAAGAGATACGTGGCAGATGATTTTTCCGCCCATACATCTACATCTTGAAGGGAAGAAAGCCAGAGAATCGCCGTGGAGGCATTCCTGCAATCCCAACCGTTAAATACACCAGAATTTTCCTCATACGGTATCCAATCTTAAAGGAGACGATAAAATGAAGAAGTATGTCTACCTATTTACAGAAGGCGATGGAAAGAATAAAGCGCTCCTTGGCGGAAAAGGAGCCGGATTGTGTGAGATGACAAGGATAGGACTGCCCGTACCGCCGGGCTTTGTTATAACGACCGAGGCCTGTGTTTATTACTATAAGAACGGGGACTATCCCGAAGGTCTGAAGGATCAGGTGAAAGAGGGGCTTAAGAGGGTGGAGGAAGAGACCGGCAAGAGATTCGGCGACAAAGAGAACCCGCTTCTGCTTTCGGTGCGCTCTGGAGCAAGGGTTTCCATGCCCGGTATGATGGACACCATCCTCAATCTCGGCCTGAACGATGAGACCGTCGAGGGTCTGCTGAAACAGACGAACAATCCGAGGTTCGCATATGACAGCTACAGAAGGTTCGTTCAGATGTACGGCAATGTGGTCCTTGGAATAGAGCACGACAGATTCGAGGCGATAATAGACAAAGTCAAGGAGAAAAAGGGCGTCAGCCTGGACATAGAAATGGACGCCGAGGATTGGAAATACATCAAGGACAGATACAAGGAACTCATAAAGAAGGAGACGGGCAAGGACTTTCCGGAGAGCCCGGAAGAGCAGCTATGGGGAGCCATATCAGCCGTGTTCAAGTCATGGAACAATCAGAGAGCGAAAGAATACAGGAAAATCAACAACATACCCGACGAGTGGGGAACCGCCGTCAATGTCCAGACAATGGTCTTCGGCAACATGGGCAAGGATTCTGGAACCGGTGTGGCTTTCACGAGGAACCCTTCCACGGGTGAGAATCTCTTTTACGGAGAATACCTCATAGACGCACAGGGAGAGGACGTCGTTGCGGGAATAAGAACCCCGCTTCCGATAAGCAGGGCACAGAAGACGAATGAAGACGAAGTATCGCTCGAAGAAGCGATGCCCGAGATTTACAGGCAGCTTTTTGAGATAAGGAACATACTGGAAAGGCATTTCAGGGATATGCAAGACCTTGAATTCACCATAGAGAGAGGAAAGCTCTACATTCTCCAGACAAGAACCGGAAAAAGAACGGCAATGGCAGCGGTAAAGATTGCAGCAGACCTTGTTGCCGAGGGACTGATAGACAAAGAGGAGGCCATTATCAGGATTTCTCCGGATCAGATAGATCAGCTATTGCATCCGATGATAGACCCGAAGGCTGAGATTAAAAGCATCGCCAGGGGACTTCCCGCCTCACCCGGTGCGGCCACCGGAAAGGTCGTGTTCTCTGCGGAAGATGCTGTCGAGGCGAAGAAAAACGGAGAGAAGGTCATACTGGTGAGGCACGAGACCTCTCCCGAGGATGTCGCCGGAATGCACTCCGCGGAGGGAATACTGACAGCGAGAGGTGGCATGACATCACACGCTGCCGTGGTCGCCAGAGGCATGGGGAAACCCTGTGTGGTGGGCTGCGAGGCCCTCAACATAGATTATGAGAAGGGAGAGATAAGAGCGGGAGAAACCGTGGTAAAGGGAGGGGACATCATCACCATAGACGGTACGACCGGAAACGTGATAGTCGGAGATGTACCGAAGATAGAAGCCACTATTTCGGGCGAGTTCGATACGCTTATGAAATGGGTGGACGAAGTCAAAAGACTCGGAGTCAGGGCAAACGCAGACACGCCTCATGATGCCGAGCTTGCCAGGAAATTCGGGGCCGAGGGCATAGGTCTGGCGAGAACCGAGCACATGTTCTTCAAAGGGGAAAGAATACCTGCCGTCAGGGAGATGATACTCGCAGATGACGAGGAAGGGCGCAGAAGAGCGCTCCGAAAACTTCTTCCCATGCAGAGGTCCGATTTCGAGGGTCTCTTCAGGGCGATGGACGGATACGCCGTGATAATCAGACTGCTGGACCCACCGCTTCACGAGTTCCTCCCGAAGGAGGAGGAGGCACAAAGAAAGCTCGCTGAAACCACGGAAGTACCGTTCGAAAAGATCAAAGAAAGGGTGGAGCATCTTTCGGAACTCAATCCGATGCTTGGCTTCCGCGGCTGCAGACTCGGAATAATATTCCCTGAAATAACGGAAATGCAGGTGAGGGCGATATTCGAGGCTGCCTGCAACGTGTATAAAGAAGGTGTCAGGGTCCTGCCGGAGGTCATGGTCCCGCTGGTAGGAAACATCACCGAAATAAAGGAGCAGAAAAAGATAGTCGTAAGGGTTGCGGAAGAGGTCATGAAGGAAAATGGCACGGAAATAAGGTACATGGTCGGCACGATGATAGAGCTACCCAGGGCCGCCCTCACAGCCGACGAAATCGCAAGCGAGGCGGAGTTCTTCAGCTACGGCACGAATGACCTCACACAGACGACTTTCGGCTTCTCGAGAGACGATGCCGGGAAGTTCCTTCCCGCATATCTGGAGAAAGGCATATTGAAATACGATCCGTTCCAGGTTCTCGACCAGAAGGGAGTCGGACAGCTGATAAAGCTCGGGATGGAAAAGGGAAAGAAAACAAGACCGGATCTGGAGGTCGGAATCTGTGGGGAGCACGGCGGAGAGCCTTCCTCTGTTGAGTTCTGCCACAGAATAGGTATGGACTATGTCTCCTGCTCACCGTACAGAGTGCCGATAGCAAGGCTTGCGGCTGCACATGCGGTGATAAAGGAGAAAAGAGGAAAGACACTATAGCAGTAAGATTATATAATAAATTATTTTATTTTTATTTTAGTAATATCTTTTATTAAATCTTCTACGCCGTATTGCTTATTTATCTTATTTATATTTTTATCTAGTAAATATATCTGGATTCTATCATATATTTCTAATGAAATATTATTATATATATTTATTATATTTTTTATATTATTCTTATCAGATATATAACATATATTTTCTAATTTATATATAAAATATATAAATTGTAAATTGCTACAAAGTTTCCAAGGTAAAGGTACAGAACGATATGGGCTTTCCCAAAATATTGGTTTTATCCAGTCTGACGGTAATTTCGTATAATACTTCATAACAGAAATATATTCTTGATTATATAAAAGTTCTTCTATTAAATATTTACCAGATACTGATAGAAAAATCTTTCCATCGTGCCCCAATAAATCTTCAATTTTCTTATGTCCAGTAGATGAAAATATATATTCATTATATAACATATTATTGATGTAATTCTTTATAATATTGCAGCTCGAACATCCATCAAATAAGTTTAATAAATTATTTATTTTAATGCTATCATTTTTATATAAAAATTTTAATAATTTTATTTGACACAAACATTGTTTACTACAACTTTCATCTATAGGTTCAAATATATTTATTATCTCATCATTTTCCATCATACTGAAAAATAGCAATCTTTTAAATTCATAATCTGTAAGATTAATTTTTTTATTGAAAATCTTTATTAGTTGATTATTTCTATAATAGATATTTGGATTCGAAAAAAAGTTCTTCAAAACTTTGGCAGCAATCCTAAGGTTGAAGTTTGATAATTTCAAGACTGTATTCAAATTTTCATTATCTAATATTTTAAAAATATTTTCTTCAAATCTTTTGATATATTTAATGTTTTTAGGTTCAAGCTTATCTCTACTAATAAAATCTACATTTCCTTTTTCGAGATTCGCTATAAATTCGATATCTTCTTTAGGAAGATATATCCCACTCTCTCTAAGTTTTTTTAATCTTTTTTTAACTATCGCTATTAAATCTATAGGCTCTATAATGAATGTACATTCTTTAAACGTTGCTCCAAAGTTATTTAAACCACCATACTCTTCTAACATGGCTTTCCAAGTATATGGCCTGAAAGGAACTATGCTTTTTACAGACATATCATATTCTCTTGAGCATACATCTCTCATTAAATCACAAGCAGCCGCGTGTAGTTCCACAGAACTAGAGTCATCCAGATTATCTAAAACAATAATTATATTATAATTATCAGAAATATCTAAAATAGATTTGATTATGTGTTTTAATAAGTCAACCGGATTTTCTTTAGCCATTTCTATAACATTAAAAATCATACTTTTTTCTTTATTATATGATCTAAATGCATATTTAACCCTTTCCTCTAGATTTGATAGGAATCTCATCTTATTTGACGTGCCGGGAGGGCTGTATTCGTCCAAATCCCCTAGAATGTCAATAATATGCTTGTAGATTTCAATAGAAAACATGATGGTAAAATTCCATTTTCTGTCATCAGTTAAACCAGAATAAGTTCTCATAAGATTCTCTGTTTTATCTCTAAAATCCATATATATAAGTATAGCTTTATTATTATTTAAATATTTAATTATATTGTGTTTCACATATGTCGTTTTCCCAGATCCTAAATTTCCAATCAAAAAATAAGTTTCATATTCTGTATTTTCAGTATTTAGCCACGTGTAAAGGTCGTCCTCGAAAACTAATTTTCCAAATCCTATATCAATAATTTTTCCCATGTCGGTTTCATTTATATCTATTCTGCTATCAGCCACATATAATTCAGAATCTTTGCTATATAATAAATTTATTTTATCTGATAAATGATCATATGTTTCTCTAAAAGAAAGTTTCCAAAGAGGAATGCTCTTTGGATGTACGGAATATTCATTGATTTGAAGAATCCCATTAATTATTCTTTTAATAATTTTAGAGATTATGATAGATTGTTTCTCCCTACTATCTATTTTTTTTCTAAAAAGTTTATTTGGATATATAAATATATCATCATTATTTAATTTTTTATTAAAACTTTTTTTTATGGCATATATACTCTCTTTTAATAATTTATGTTCAATATTATGTCTTTCATCTATATTTTGAATAAGTATTTCTATTAGGTCAGGTAAGAATTCTGGCTGTGTATCATAAATTAAATTTATAATTTTTAGTATATTTTGTTCTGATATATTTTTCCAGCAGTCTTCATCCTTAACTTCATCAAATATATTTTCTACGTTTTCAGGATTTTCTTTTAATTTTTCTATAAGTTCGTCGCACATCCTTATCACCATATATTCCTTTTAAAAGTTTCTTTTCCATATTTTCAAAATCTAGACCTTTTGAAAGTTGTCTCATTCTCTCTAAAATCAATTTTTTGACCTCTTTTTTTGTTTTCTGATCTAAAATATCTCCATCTATCTCAATATTTATCAATTTATCTAGATAGTCATCCAATATAAAAATTGTTGGCCCAGAAAATGTTGAAAATATTGTTTTTTCCCATTGTTCTTTCCTAATATCTTCATTTTCTATTAAAAACAAAAATTTCCCGCAATCTTCAGAAAATTTCTTTACAGAATCCAAAAATATTTTGTTTTTTTCTTTATAAATTTCTACTCTAAGATCTCTAACACGGATAAACCATTGAACCAAACTTCCAAACAAAAAACCGATTGCAGTAGCCGAAACGCCAATAATAATTGAATTGATGTCGCTCACATAACCGCTATTCCGTATTATTATATAAAGATTCCTGTTTGCCAGCATTTTAATACCTTAAGGCTTAATTTAGAAAAAAGATTCGGTAAAACCTTTTACTTAAATTCCCAGCATCTCCCTTACCTTTTTCTCCCTGTTTTTCACATCCTTTTCCACATCCTCGTATATGCTGCTTCCGTGGGCATCTATTCCGACCACAAGGGGTCCGAGATTCTCGGCTTCCAGTATCCATATGGCTTCGGGCATTCCGAAATCGAGCCATTCGACACCGTGAACCTTTTTGAAGGATGCTGCTGCAAGAGCGGCAGCTCCCCCCGTCATTGCCAGATAGACCGCTCCGTGTTTCTTCATGGCTTCAACCGTGGGCATCGACATCCCGCCCTTTCCTATTATGGCCCTGACACCGAATCTCCCTATGAACTCGGGTTCTAGGGAATTCATTCTCGAACTCGTTGTCGGCCCCGCTGCTATGACCCTCCATTCTCCGTTTTCGTCCTTCTTCATCACGGGTCCGCAGTGGAAGAGGACCATGTTTCTGAAATCCACAGGCGGGTTTTTCCCCTCTTTTGCGAGCTCCATGGCATGGATATGCACTTCGTCCCTTCCGGTGTAGATTATTCCGTCAAGATACACTATATCCCCGATTCTCAGTTTCCTGACATCTTCCTCGCTGAGCGGTGTTTTGAATCTGTACTCCGCCATCTTTATCCCTCCGTTTCCTCCACCCTGCCGTCCTCGTAAATCTTTGCGCTCGCTCTCCTGCCTGTCCAGCACTGTGTGTTAACGGCAACGGGCAGGCTTGCGGTGTGGCAGTATGCATATTCGACATGCACATCAAGGACCGTCGTTTTCCCTCCGAGCCCCATCGGACCGATACCCGTCTCGTTTATCGCCCTCAGGAGTTCGTCCTCCAGCTCTGCGATCTCCTTTTCGGGATGCCTCTCGCCTATGGGCCTCAGAAGAGCCTCCTTCGCGATGTGCATGGCTATGTCCGAGGTTCCGCCTATTCCGACGCCTATCACGGTGGGTGTGCAGGGTTTTCCGCCCGATTTTATGGCGGCATCGAGAACGAACTCCTTTATCCCTTTAAGACCCTGTGATGGTGTGAGCATCTTCATGAAGCTCATGTTCTCGGAGCCGGCACCCTTGGGGAACGCCGTTATCTCGAGCCAGGGGTCATCCGTTGGCACATAGTTTATGTACGGCATCCTGACACCTATGTTATTTCCCGGGTTCTTTCTGGTTATGGGATGCACCGCATTGGGTCTCAACGGAACCTCTTCGGTGGCCTTCCTTACCCCGTTCCTTATGGCTTCTTCGAACTCCGCGAAACTCTCGATGAGTTTCAGGTTCCCTTTTACGAAAAATATGTGGATTCCGGTATCCTGACAGAGAGGCAGCCCTTTTTCACAGGCCACATCTATGTTCCTCAGTATAGCTTTCATCTACATCTTCGGAACCTCGTTCTCCTCGTCTTCGTATGCTTCTTCGAGAGCCTTTCTGACATCCGAAGGAACGCCGGTGGATGCCTTTTTCAGGAGGTCGAACACAACATCTTCAACAACTCTGTTCCCTATCATTTTATCCCTCATTTTGACATTAACGCTATTATTGCTTCTGCCGGTTCTCCGTCGTTATCTTCCAGAGCCTTTTTCGCCTCATCGTAGCTTGCCCCTGTCTGCTCCATGACCAGTTTTATGTCCTCTTCGGGTATCGCTCCCTCTCTCTCGACGATTTCCGGCTCCCCTATTAGCTGGAATGTCTTCTGGCCCTGGACTATGGTCATGGTCACATCCGGATTCTTGAAGACATACTCCTTTTCCGAGGTGATTATTCTCACCTCCTCCACACCTTCAAGCTCCTCTGTCTGAACTCCGAGCTGTCTCATCATACGCTTCATCTGTCTCGGGTCTATTCTCGGGGACATGGAAGGAGAGAAGAAGGGATAGGATTTAAGGGTTACCACACGGGATGTGGATAGAGATACGTGAATAAATACCAAAGACCGGCGATTTAAAAAACTTTAATAAACCCTTCGTCATCCCCTTTCCGATATGGCTCTGAAAGTGCACCTACCAACCGGCGATTTTGTCTGCCCGAAATGCGGGACTACCGTCCACGAAACGGATGAAAAATGCCCGAAATGCGGGACCGCTTTTGAAGGTGTGAAGCAGGGAAAGAGATGTCCTTCCTGCAATACGATAAACGATATAGATGCCGTGATATGTATGGCATGCGGTCACTCCTTCGGAGAGCAGAAAAAGCCTAGGGCATCGAAAAGCGACGAGGAGTTCCTGCAGAAGCTTCTCACATGGAGCCGGAGTTTGGCCGAACAGGAGGCCGAGGATTATCAGGAAGAGGCCGAGATGGTCGTGGATGTGTTCAAGAAGGTGACCGGGATAAATGTCGAGGACATAAGTACGGAAGGGGCCAGAGAAGGGTGGGAAAAGAAAATAAAGAGAATTCTCAGGTTCATAGGCTCCCTCGTGGAGATACTGGAGGAGGAGAAGGAGGGATTGGAGAAGAAACTAGGCTCTGTCAGAAAGCAGGCCACAAAGGAGGAGCTGAGAGGCGAGATAGATGTGCTTGAGAAGGAGATAAAAGGCCTGAAAAGGGCCTCCGAAGACCTTCTCGACATAGAAAGCACTGTAAAGAACATGCTCAGGAGCAAGGAGGACGAAAAGATAGAGAAGGAAAGGGAATTGAGAAAGGAGATAGCCAACATCAGAAAGGGGAGTATAAGGAGGGAGGAGGAACTGAGAGCGCACATAAACCAGCTAAACGAGGAAATAAAGGGATTGAAGGAGAAGATAGGCAGGGAAAGCGGTGCGAGAACGCTGATAGAGGACTGGCTTGAGCTGGAGAAACGCCTGGAAAAAGAGCTGGAATCGCTCAGTAAGAAGGAAAAAGAGGAGAAAATCGGCGAATTCATCTATGAGGTCGAGAGCGAGATGAAGACCATACTCACCGCCATACGGGTGAGAATCGAGGAAGAGAACGAGCTGCGCAGGATGCTCGGCGTCCTCGACGATCTGCTGGAAGCGCTCCCCGAGGAGGTTATAGAGAAGTTTGCGAAATCAGAGGACTTCAAGCTTTACGAACGCATTCTTGATAGGTATCATGTGGGTGAATAGATGGGTCTCAGAGACAGAGCAAAGGAGATGTTGGAGGAAGGAGGGACAAAAAAGGAAGAGAAGGAAGAGAAGGAGGAGAAGGGAGAGGAGATAAGCGTCGAGGGCATAGAGAACATCATAAAAGAGGTACAAAAAGCCTCTGAGGAAAAGGTCAGGGCTCTGGAAGCGAGAATCGGCGAACTCGAAGGAAAGCTCGGCGAGATTACGAAGGAGAACGAGAGGCTGAAAAAAGGGTCGGAACTCATGAAGAAAGAGCTGGAGGAGAAGAAAGAACGCGAGAAACTTGCGGGAGAGAAAGAGGATATAAGCAGGAAAGAAAAGGAGCTGAATGAGGCCAGAAAGGAGATCGAAGCGCTGAGGAAGGAGATTGAGGGAAAAGAGAAGGATATTGAGAGCAGAAGAAAGGAACTCGAGAACAGAGCGAAAGAACTGGAAAATCTCGAAAAAAAGATGGAGGAGGAAAGAAAGGCCGTCGAGGAGAGAGAGAAGAAGGCAAGGCTGGAGGCGGAAGAAAGGCTGAAAAAGCTCGAGGAGAAGGAAAAAGAGATTGCAAAACTTAAGAAGGAGATAGAAAAGGAGAGAAAGGACCTCGAGAAGGAAAGAAAGGCCATAGAGAAAGAGAGAGAGGACGTGAAAAACGAGCTCGAAAAGGAAAGAGATAGGCTGAAAAAGGACCAGGAAAGAGCCATAAAAGAGCTCAAAGACAGGGAGATGGAAGCCATTCGAAAGGACCGGAAGGCTCTGGACGAGGAAATAAAGGCCTTCGAGGAAGAAAAGACCAGAAGAACGAAGGAAATGGAGGAAGAGCGGAAAAAACTCGATGCACTTAGAGAGGAACTTAAAAAGAGAGAGGACGGAGTGGCAAAAAGAGAGGAGGAGATCGAGAAGAGAGAGAAGGAGCTTGAAGCTCGCGAGAAAAAACTGCTAGGAGACATTGAAAAAAGGGAAAAGGAGCTCGAAGAAGCCAGGAAATCCCTGGAAGAAAGGGAGAAAAAGCTCATCGCAGACATAGAAAGCAGGGAAAAGGAACTGAAGAGCGAGATCGAAAGAAGGGAAAAGGAGCTCGAAGAAGCCAGGAAATCCCTGGAAGAAAGGGAAAAGGAGCTCGACAGCAGAAGCGAGGAGCTGGAGAGGGCCCGGAAAGAGGTCGAGAAAACGGAGATG
>JAJRVK010000020.1 GCA_024277315.1 archaeon
ACTCATAGGCATCCTTCAGTTCGTGCAGTGTTATGGCATCGTTTTCCGTGAAGTGGGCGCTCCTTGTTCTCCTGAGTTCGACCATGTTCGCTCCCGCTCCGAGCGCTTCTCCGATGTCGTGGCATAGGGTTCTTATGTATGTTCCGGATTCGACGACCGCCCTGAAGAGAACATGATTCCCCTTCATCTCCAGCATGTCCAGCCTGTAGATATCCTTTGTCCGAAGTGTCCTTTTCACGGCGGCCCTCACAGGAGGCATTTGATAGATTTTCCCGGTGAATTCCCTGAAAATCGCTTCGACATCTTTTCTGGGAACTCTGCTGTGAAACCTCATTACTCCGACATATTCCTTTCCGAAAGGTAGCAGGACCTCGAGTGCCTTCGTCGCCCTTCCGGTGGCAACCGGTAAAACTCCGGTTACATGTGGGTCCAGTGTTCCGCTATGGCCGGTAGTGCTAACATTCAGAATCTTTTTCACCCATGCGGAAATCTGATGGCTTGTAGGTCCGGACGGCTTGTCTATTACGATGACGGATGCTTTCAGAAGTTCTTCGATGTCTCTTTCCTCCGGCTTTTTTCCGTAGGGCCCCGTCCTTATTCCTTCATATCTTGTGAGCATGGGCTATTCCCGCCTTGTGAAGAGCCTTTTCGGCCATCGCTTCCGGAGATAGATGTCCTGAGTCTATGACCATGTCGTAGATGGAGGTGTCTCTTATATCAAATGAGTAGTATTTCATATATCTGGAATACTCGGATTTTTCTCTTGCCAGAACCTCTTTCTCAACCAGTTTCCGGCTTTTGTTTTCTCTTCCCGCAATCCTTTCCACCCTTATGGGAAAATCGGCGGTTACATATATCCTGAATGCCGGTATTCCGTGTTTATGGGTCATATATCCCGTCAATCTTCCGTCCAGTATTATGTCATCCTTTTCCCTTGCTATTTCAAGCATCCTCTCGTCCAGCTCTCTGTCTATTCTGTCGTCTCTTTCGGCCATCTTTCCGAATTCTTCCAGAGAAACGCCGTGCTCTTCGGCCATTTTTCTGAAAATTTCTCCCGCGGATACGAGCTCCATGCCTGTTTTTTCGGCTAGAACTCTCGCAAGGGTCGTTTTACCGCTTCCGGGTGGACCGCTTATAGTCAACCTCACCCTATTCCTCCGCTGCATCCAGTTTTCTTCTGAGAAGGATTATCTTGCCAACGCTCCTGATAGCAAAACCGAAGGGTATCGATCCCAGAGAATACAGGAGGAACCATGATTGAATCACATTTATGGAAAGTAGATTGACATTGAAATACCATGGAACCGATATTATCTTGTAAGGGAGGGCATTTATGAACATGCCGAGCCATGCGAATACGGAGATGAATATAACGAAGGTATAGGCCATTATCTTGAATGAAGAGCCCATTGTACCCGTCTGCATTTTCATGAGTTCGGGCTGCATCTTCATGAGTTTCTCCACCTTCGTTTTCTGGTTCTTCATCCGCGCTTCCCTCAGTTCGCTGTTGAAGGCCTTCATGATTTTCTGCAACTTTGCCTGCCCTATGAGGTCAGTATGCCAGAGCGTGACCACGCTGGAAAATGTTGCCATGACTATGCTTGCCGTAAAAACCGTTATAATTGGATATTTCCCTCCAAAGCCTATGAGGGGCTCGAATACAAGACCTACCATGGCACCCAGAGCCATTCTCATCTCGTTGTCAAACATCGACCATATCGCAAGAAGAAAAAGAAATATCGTCAGGAATCGGCCTGTATCGAACACCTTAACAGGCGGCTCTTCGGGAGCATTTCCAGGCTTTCCGACATCCTTCTCACCCAGACTATCCCTCCTTTCCGAAGAACTGTCTTAGCATCGGATGCATTTCCATCATCTGCTCCTTGCCCATCGCCTCGTACATCTGTATCATTATACCTACGGCTAACAGAACACCTGTTCCGCTGGTATTTCCCACCGTTCCTATCAGATTGGCCCCTGCGGCAAGAGCCCCCACAAACGCACCGCTGAAGTCGGTAACCGCCGGAATATACCTCTGAAGGACCTTTTCCAGCACCCGCGGGTCTCTTCTGAAACCCGGTATCTGCATGCCGATTCTCTGTATGTTCTCAGCTATGGCTCTCGGACCCATGTTCGTGGTCTCAATCCAGAACCTCGCGAATATCATGGAACCTATGATCATGATGGACACATATACTATCACACGTAGGAGTACGGATATCCACGGATGTCCGGTTGCAGCCAGATATCTGTCAGGATAGACAAGCGGCATCAACCAGTCTCCCACCCCCCTTATGGTCGAAAGATACCATGCGAGACCACCGGAGGGTCTCGTCTGCCCCGGTTCGTAGAATCCCAGCATCCAGTTATGCCCGACAATTGGCCAGTTTTTGAATGCTGGATTTGTCCAGAACAGAAGGGCGAACATGCTTATGTTTGCCAGGAGAGCGGACATGAGAATGACCGGTATGTTCGATGCATAGATGAGATTTATCGGATATCTGCCTCTCGCACCTCTTGCCCTTCCGTGAGCGAGCGGGAGTTCCACCCTGGTTGACTGGAAATATGCCACTATGAGGAATATGGTTGTCGTTCCTATGAGGGCTATTATAGGATTCGGGTTGCTGAGGAACATTCTCTCGAAACCGCCGCCTGCCATTTCGGGTGCGGACATATGGGTGAGATAGTATATTGTCTTGGGCAGAGTTCCGGCGGGAACGGGTGAACCTGCCGTAATTGGTTCCCAGTTGAACGTACCGACCACTATTGCCTGGGCAACACCGGCTGCTATGAAAAGGGAGATGCCGGAACCCAGACCCCATTTGGACACCACCTCGTCCATTAGGAACACTATGTAGCTACCTATGAACAGCTGTAAAACTATCAAAAATCTTGCCAGAAACATGCCGTTTCCAGGGCTTATTCCATCAAGAGCCTGAATGAAACCGCTGTCCGGTACCAGATATCCGTATACCTGCGGAATCGCTTCCACGAATATCATTATTATGACGAGAAGCTTCTGAGTGCTCTGATAGACAGCCTTGTCTTCCTCTTTTGTGAGGTTCAATTTTATTATCTTCGCACCTGCGAAAAGCTGCATTATGATGGATGCCGTGACTATGGGGCCTATACCCAGGTGCATTATCGAGCCGGAGGCGCCTGCCATTATGGCCCTGAACTCCGAGAACAGATCCATTGTTTTCTGCTGGTCGAGGCCGAATATGGCCACATTCGTGAGCACGAAATAGAGAACCAGTATGACAAAGTCCCATATCATCTTCATTTTGAATGAGACATGTCCGTCCGGTTTCTTTATGACCGGAAGATAGCGCAGCACGGGTTTCAGGCCGTGGAGTCTGCTCTCATCCTCATCTGCCGGCACATAAGACGCTATTAGGTATGTGAAATACGCGATTGGGATTACTGCCAGTGCGGTCAGTATGAAAGACAGAGATGGGCCGCTGGAATTGTACATCATTATCAGTACAAGTGCCCAGAATGCCAGAGATATGAGACCATATACCCGGTTCCTCTCGCGCTCCTCTTCAGCCATTTATCTCAACCTCGCCTCCGCTGTTTTTTACCTTTTCAATCGCCCTTTCACTCGCTTCGGCCACAATTATTTTCACGGGCTTGCTTATGTTGCCGGAACCAAGCAGTTTGTCTATGCCCATGGAACTGAGATCTATTACATAGGTGCCTTTCTCTTCCTTTGCTATGCCTTTTTCAACGAGACTCTGGAGCCTGTCCTGAATCTCTCCGAGATTTATGGTCTTCTTTTCCTTTGTGAGTTGGGGGGCCCTCTTGAAACCGTGTCTTCCGAAATATCTAGGATTGGCTTTGTATGTAGCTATGAAGCGATGGGTGAAGCTCCCTGCATTTCCGACACCGCCTCTTTTGCCGTGACCTCTTCTGGCATTCTTTCCGTGTCCGTGTGTCCTCATACCTCTGAACTTTTCACTCCTTTTTGACATCTTCATGCCCCCTGTCCTCGATCATCTTTTCAAGAAGGGAATTTATGTCCTTTCCCCGATATCCCAGGGATCCTCCTACTTTGTACGCTCTTTTTATCGTTCTGTAACCGCCTATGGGCGGATGAAGTCTGAAAACCGGCTTCAGTCCCTCTATCCGGTTAATGCTAACGGCATCGGTGGCTATTGCCTTGGCAAGTTCCTCTATGCTGTCATAATCGGTTTTTTCTCTGACGAACGCCTCGCTTATTGGCTCTCCTCCGACTACCTTCCCTCTCAGATAGAGAAGTCTTGCCATAACCGCCTCGTCTATCTCGCCCCATGTCACATAATCCTTTACTTTCTGGAGCATCCCCTTGTAGGATTCGGTTTCCGGAATGACGACGCAGTGATTTGTTCTTGTGAGTCCGAGCATCCTGAGTGTGTCCTTTATCGGAGTTTTGAGATTAACCGAGCCCCTTATCCTCACGACAGCGTATGCCATCATTCCTCACCTCCTTCGGTCCCGATTGTGCCAGAGACTATGTTTAGGGCCTCCTCTTTTACGGAAATTCGCACCTTGGAAAGCGATTTGAGGGCATCGAAAACGGCATACGCATAGTTGAGGGTCGTCCTTGTATGGCCGGATGTGAATCCCCATACATCCTTTATCCCTGCGAGTTCCAGGAGGATCTTGGCCGTGGGTCCGGTTGCCACACCGACTCCTCTGGGTGCGGGTTTGAGTGTGACCTCTACTGAACCGCTCTTTCCGCTCACCTCCAGCGGCAGAGAGTGTGGTGTGCCGCATCCGCATTCCCATGAGCCACAGCCCCTTTTTATCTCGATTATGTTCAATTTGGCATTGTCTATGGCCTTTCTTATGGTCGGACCGACCTCCTTTCCCTTTGCCTTGCCTATGCCCACGAAACCGTCCTTGTTTCCGATGGCCGCAACAACCCCGAATCTGGGCCTTCTACCCGAATCGGTCATTCTCTGGACCATTCTCACGTCTATTACCTCATCTTCGAGGTTCGGCAGGAGTATGTCCACTATCTCCGGTTCTTTTAGGGGCAGTTTCTGTTTGAGCGCCTCGCTCATGGAATTTATCTTACCTTCCATCACGAGTCTGCCGAGCTTAGTTTTAGGTTCCCAATCGACCATATTATGCATCCTCCAGTTTGGCTTTAACGGCATCGAACATGGAGGCCACATTCTCGTTAATGTGCTCTCCCTTTATTCTACTGTCATCCGGTAACTGATCTTCCCCGTGCGGTATCTCGATTCCGGCATCCACAAGTCCGCGAAGAGCCGCGAATGCCCTGCATCCTTTTGACGGCACATATATTCCCATGTCGAATACAGCCTTCCTTATGCCCTTTTTCATTGCCTTCTTCCCGGTCAGGTACGCAGTCAGATAGGCAGCGGGTGTGCTGGAAAAGCTGCCTGTCCAGCCGTATTTTTTAAGTTCCATCGAAGTCGAGTGAGCCAGAATTCTGTCTCCATCGTCTCCGAATTCGGCTATCTGAACTGTTATGTACTTGGAAGACCTCCTGAACACTGCCCTCGGAAGTCCGGATTTCAACAATCTCAGCCTGTATCTGTAGTCGGTTTTTCCTTCTCTTCTTCTTCTGAACGGTACCCTGTATCTCGGTCCCCCTGCCATATCTATTCCTCCTTCAGATGCCCATCGGCTTTAAGGTGGAGTAGCAGATGAGCCTTGCTCTTGTATATTCCTCCTTTCGCTCTTCTGTAGTATCTTCTGTACTCGTGCCTGGTTATCTTTCCGCCGTCTCTGAGTTCCTTGAGCGTCGCCCTTATGGGTCTTATTGTGTTCATCCATCTCTCTTTCTTGGAAATCTCGGCATATTTTCTTCCCTTCCTGCTTCCGGGACCCTTTCGTCTCCCCTTCTTTTTCTGTGCGGATATGTGTCTGGCCCTTCCCCGGGAAACCCCCTTCTTCTGCTTTTTCTGGATGAGATTTCTCTCTATCAGTTCTTTTATGTCCTCTCTGGTTATGGCATCCGCGACTTCTTCCAGATGTTCCGGGTTTATCCATACTCTGTTAACGCCGCATTTTAGGATAGATGCTGCGACCCTTCTCTGATAACTGACGTCCATCTCTATGCCCCCTTGTTCAGCACTCTTATGCCGAGTTTTTCGGCTTTTTCCACTATCATCGTTCTCTTTCTGAAACCTACGCTGTGGCCTATTCTGACCGCCTGTGTCTTTGGGTTTATGCCCTCAAGTTCCGCCGGATTGTGCACAAGGACTTCTTCGAATCCCGACGGATGCAGTCCTCTGGCCTTTTTCGGTCCTCTGTAGCCGATAGAAACCTTTGCCGGCCTGTATCCGAGATTTTTCCTCATCTTGGAATGCAAACCTCTGGGCTTTCTCCATGCATCGCCCAGCCTCTTGAATCTGAACCATTCCTGACGGTGAAACTCCGGCCTCTTTTTGCTCCTTATAGCCCTGAGTCTCAGCGCTTCCTTGGTTTCTTCGTTGAGTTCGGGTTTCTGTTTCATCAGACTTTTATCATGTTTCTTCTTTTTGGCCAAAGTATCACCCCTTCTTCACGATATATATTCCATCCTGGAAAACACGGGGGTCATATCCCTTTATTCTGGTCGCTTTCTCTATGTTAGCTGCGGTCTGTCCAGCCTTCTCCTTGTCTATGCTCATCACTTTCACAACATCTTTATTTATATTAACCTTTACACCGTCCAGTATCCTGGCCACCCTGTTCTTCTTCTCCCCCAGGAAATTCTCTATGATGAATTCGTTCCCTTTCACGGAAATCTTCACCGGAAAGTGAGAATAGACCAGTTTGAGTTCGTATTCGAATCCTTCGGTGACGCCTTTTATCATGTTGGCTATGTGGGCAGCCCATGTCCCAACAAGGGCTTTTTCCTTCTTTTTAGGGAGTTCACAGTAAACAAAAGCCTTCTCTCCCTTGACCTCTATCTTCAATCTCGGATGTACGAAAGCCCTGCCGAGTTCTCCCTTCGGACCCGAGACTATAATCTGGTTTCCCCTTTTCTCGACCTTGACCTCGGGGGGTATCGGAATCTCTTTTTTCAACATTCCTGCAACTGCCATGGTATCACCTCAGTAAACATAGGCCAGAACTCTGCCTCCTATTCCTATTTCTTTGGCTTTCGTGTTGGAGACGACTCCTTTTGTCGTGGTTATTATCAGTATTCCGAAGTTCTTGGCCGGGAGATATCTCCTCTCAAAGCGCTCTATATCGTCTTTTTTCACCGAAAATCTCGGTTTTATGACACCGCAGTTGTTCAGGTTTCCGTTGAGTTTCACGAGAAAGACTCCTGCCTTTCCATCGTTTATGAACTCAAACTCCTCTATGTAGCCATATTCCCGCATTATGTTCAGCACCCTTCCTATCAGTTTGGATGCTGGTTTTATGACGCACTCCTTTTTGCCGCTGAGTTCGGCGTTTTTGATGGAAATCAGGGCATCATTCAATGGATCATGCTGCATGTTATCACCTACGAATACTTCTTAAATCCGAGCTGCGGAGCTATCTCTCTGAAGCACTGTCTGCACAGGTGCATGCCGTATCTTCTCACGATGCCTCTCTTCCTTCCGCATCTTTCGCATCCGACCTTTCTTCCGAACTTCTTTTTTGGCTCCATCAGCTCACCTCTTCGATCACCACAGCGTTGAACGTCTTCTTGGCGAATTCTATTCCCTCTTCCTTCGTTATCCTGTGTCTGTGAGGTACCTTCCTTCTTCCTCTGGCTCTTTCGGAGACTCTGGCCCCCGGCCTTCTGAGAATCACGGATATGTCCATACCGAAGACGCCGATCTCAGGATCATATTTCACACCTTCGAAGCTTGTGTGGTCCGCTATTCCGAAGGAAAAGTTTCCCTCCTTATCAAAGGAATACTCCGCAATCCTGAACTCTTTCACCCAGAGCGCCTTTTTCACGAAATCTATGGCTTTTTCTCCCCGCAGGGTCACCTTGCAGCCTATCGGCATGTGCTTTCTTATGTTGAAATCCCTGTTGGTCATCTTGGCTATGGTCCTCACGGGTTTCTGACCGGTAAACATCTCGAGTACCTTCTCGGCCTTGACCAGTCTTTCTCCTCCCTCGCCAACTCCGATATTCACCACGACCTTGTGTACTTTTATCTCTTTCATTTTGTTCTCGGCCTTATTCATTCACCTTCACCTCCGGGAGTTTCACTTCCGGCGTATCCGTGCCGACCACAAACACATAATCCTTTATCGTCCTGAAACCTTCCTCGAAAGTGACGATGTTGGGTTGAGTGCCCTTTATTACCTCGTATTTCTTTATCACCCCGAGAGATCCGCCGTGTTTTCCGCCGGTTATTATGGCCTTGCTGCCCCCTTTCATTGGCAGATGTCTCAGAATCTTCTGTTCGGGCAACGATATCTTCAGAACGTCCCCGGTTTTGTATATGTCCTTCTCGACGAGGATGTTCCTTCCGTCGTGCATATTCAGCTGTAACTTTCCGCCCCTCACATAGGTCTTATTGGTTATTCTCACGAGTTTCCATTTGGCCCTCTCCTCGTCTATCTTCGTGAGGGTGAGTCTTCCTTTGTTATCGAAGAGCATTCTGTAATGTTCCCCCACTTCGGGAATGGACACGACATCCATCATACCTACCGGCGCCTTGTAATCTATCACTATCTTCCCATCGACACTTACCTTTCTTCCGCCGATTATCCTTCTGGCCTCTCTCATGGTATCCGCATACTTCAGCATATCTCTTATCACGATGCCGAGAGGTACCGACGATTCCAGAGGATGTTTTCCAGGAGACGGCTTAACCGCCCATTTCACCTCTTTCTTCGGTATTTTCCAGGATTTCGGTATCGTCAGTCTTTTCATGTGCCTGCTCATCCTGATGCCTCCTTAACCTTCTTAGCCAGTTCGTCCAGCTTCTTTTTCCTCAGCGGGTCCGAAGTATCGAGTTTCGTCAGTATCACATTGGAGGGGTGTACCGGTTTTGCAACCTGTTTCTCGTCCGATTTTGCTATCGTGACTCCCTCTATGTGGAGGAGACCTCTTTTTCTATCTACGGACGCTACCTTGTTTATATGCCCTTTGAAACCGCCTCTGAGAATCTCGACGGTGTCTCCTTTCCGTACCGTGAGAGAGCGGACTCCGTACGTCTTTCTCAGCTCTTCGCTCAGATGTGCGGAGATGAGTTTGCCTCTCCTGTGAAGCGGCATGTTTCTGAGGAGTTTTCTCTGTTTTCTCGGGCTTTTACTTACCATACCAATACACCTCATACTATTATGGAAGCGGTTGCGGCTATTCTCGGCCATCTCTCGGCTGCTTCCCTTGCGACCGGGCCCTTTATCTCTGAGCCCTTGGTCTCACCTTTCGGAGTGGTTATGACGGCAGCATTATCTTCGAACTGCACCATCGTACCGTCCGGCCTCCTGAAAGGTCTTTTCTGTCTCACTATGACTGCATTAACTATCTGTCTCCTCATCTCCGGAGTTCCCTTTTTGACGGATACCACGAGAAGGTCCCCCACACCCGCACTGGGCATTCTGGTTTTCACGCCGTGGTAGTTTATGACGGAGACTATCTGCACGACCTTGGCACCGGTGTTGTCCACACAGTCGAGTCTGGCTCCGGTGGGGAGACCTCTTGTCTGTTTTCCGGCCAGACCTTTCATTCTTCTACCCCCTTTACTATATCTTCTGTTATAACGGAGGTATCAAATGAACTGTCGTTCATTCCTTCACCTCCACCACGACAAAGGAGACGGTTTTGCTCAAAGGTCTGCACTCCATTATCTTCACCTCGTCTCCGGCCTTAATCTTCATGCAGGGAGGGACATGCGCTGAGAACTTCTTGTACCTTCTCTCGTATCTCTCGAATTTTTTGACATAATGTAATCTTTCAACCTCTATGACAGCCGTTCCTTCCATCTTGTTGCGCTCCACCCTTCCCTCGAATATCTGCCCTCTGACGGAAAGTCTTCCGTGAAACGGACAGTTGGGATCATTGCATGCTCTCTTCGGCGGAGAGACATCTATCCCTATGTCCCTGTATTCCGGCTTTTTCTTCTGCTTTTTGACCGTCTTTTTTACGGGCTTTTTTCCTGCGGCGCTCTTTTTCTTCTTTACTGCCGGAGCAGAGAGTTTAGCCTCTCCTCCTGTTCCTTTTTCCTCTTTTGTCATGACCTCACCTTCTTAATCCTGTCTTCTGGCCTGTATGCTATCTTCGCTCCGTCGATTATGACATCATAATCATCAAATCTCAATTTGACTGCCTTCTTCGGAACGCTCTTCTCGTTTCCGTTCACATCGAGCCTTATCATGTTCTTGGTTTCATCCACTATCCTGCCGCTCAATCCCATGAGCGAGGGATCGCTGGATTCCACTATCCTTATCCTGAGACCTATAAGCTCATGCTTTCTCAGATTTCTCCCGTCCCTCACAGCACCACCTCCACCGTGAACCCCATTTCCGTGAGTATTTCCTTCACCTTCTTCGCATGGTCTCCCTGGAGTTCTATCCTTTTTTCTTTCACGGTTCCGCCTGCCGCACACTTCGTTTTCAGTGTTTTTGCTATGTCGTTCAGGTCTATATCCCCGCTGTCTATTCCTTCCACAATGGTGACGGTCTTCCCGTATCTCCTCTTGTCCAGATAGACTTTCACAGATTGCTGCTCCTTGGCTATATCCTCGCATATGCAGAGTTCTTCCGGGAGACCACACCTCGGACATATTCCACCCATCCTTACCTTTCCTCCTTCATCTTTTCTTCTTTAATTATCGTCAGAATCCTGGCTATATCCGCTCTCAGAGACCGTATTTTACCCGGATTTGCAGGAGCACCGCCCATTGCGGCCACACCTCTCTCATGCATCAGTTCGTTTCTAAGTTCCTTGAGTTTGCTTAGCTTCTGTTCGTGCGTCATCTTCCTTATTTCTTTGGGTTTAATTGCCATCGGAACCCTCCTTTTTATCTGCTTCTCCTTTCTTCTCCACAACAGCGGGCTTTTCGGGCTTCTCCTCTGGCTTCATCTTCGCCTCGCTCTTACCGTCGCTCTCTTTGGGAGCGGGCTGCTTTTCTGCCCCTTCTCCATCACCGCCTGCCCTATCCCCGGTCTTTTTATCCTCGGTTTTCTTATCCGAATCCGCGGGTTTTTCCTGTTTTTCCGTCCTTCTCTGCTGTTCCCTTCCTTTCCTTCTCTGTCTGTCTCCTCTTCTGCCGCGATCTCTCCTGTCTCTTCTTTCGTCCCTTCTCGCCTCCTGAACGGCCTTTTCCGCCTCTTTTTTCTCCTCCTTCTCCGTTTCCGGGGAGGGTATTCTTATCTCAATCTCATCCGGAAGTTTGGCATTCGGGTCCATTATCTGGACGGTTACACCTATGACCCCGGCCTTCAGTTTCGCTACCGCAAAGCCCTCGTGCATCCACTGTATCCTGGGTTCCCCGCAGAACTTTATGTGACCTTCTTTGTATTTCTCGGTTCTGTGCCTCTCTCCAGTGAGCTTTCCTGACATTATGACCTGGCATCCCTTTGCACCCGCCTCCATTATCCTTCTTACGGTGGAATGCCCCGCTCTTCTGAAATGCCAGCCTCTCTCCAGAGACGAGGCGAGTTTCTCGGCCATTATCTGGGCGTTGAGGGATGAATTTTCAACCTCCTGTACCTCTATCTGGGGATTGTCGAACTTGAAATTGTATTTCACGGCCTCCGTAAGGTCCTTTATGGCGCCGCCTTTTCTTCCTATGACGAAGCCGGGGCGCTCCGTGATGAGTGTTATTCTCGTGCCCATCGGAGTTCTCTGTATGTCCACGCCGCCGAATCCGGCTCTCCTGGTCTTCTCCATCATATACTCCTTCAGAAGGACCCTGCGAATGTTTTCCTGCACAAACTTCCTTTCATTTGCCAAATTCAGACCTCCGAACTCTCGAGTATTACCTCAATATTTGTCGTCTTCTTATCCCACGGTGTGGAACGGCCGTGCGCTCTGGGCATGAAGCCCCTGTAAACCCTTCCCGGGTGTGCCGCTATGCTCTTTATCACGAGTTCGTCCACATCCAGACCCATGTAATCGGCGTTCGCTTCAGCGGATTCTATGACTTCCAGAATGTATTTAGCGGCCTTGACAGGATATTTTCCCGGCCCTATGCCTCTCTTGTGGCCAGCACCGGATGTGTATCTCCTGAAGGGGACCGGTCTTTTCATCTCCATGACCTCTTCAAGGTAGTCCTTGGCATCCTGGAGTTTCATACCTCTGAGCTTTCTGCAGAGTTCCATGGATTTCTTTCTGGATATCGGAAGGTCTCTGCCCAGGGCTCTCGCGGTCTTTTCGGGGTCGAAGGCCATGGAATACCCTTTCATGTGTATCGGGCCTTTGCTCTCCTTTTTTTCGGTTTTTTCCTTTTCCTTCTTATCCTTTTTCTCAGCCATTTGACCACCTTACTTCAGAGGCATGTATTTGGAAGACCTGGTAGCACCGACTCCCGGTCCGGAATGCTTAACAGCCTTTCTCGTTGGGGCGAACTCTCCGAGGTAATGCCCAATCATCTCTGGCATCACCGTGAATTCCTTGAATTCCTTTCCGTTGTAAACTGCTATTTTCTTCCCGACGAAGCTGGGCAGGATTATCATCTCTCTTCTGTGGGTTCTCACGGCCCTGCTTCCATCGCTCTTTGCCATCTTATCCAAGAACGCCTGTTCTTCCTGATTGAAGCCTTTTTTAATACTTCTTCTGACCCTTGAAGGAAATAGCGGGAGCAGCTGTTCCATTGACATCTTTTGAAGCTGTTCCAGAGTATATCCTCTGTATGTGAACTCCTTCTTTCTCCTTTCCTGTATCCTGCTCTTCCTCTTCCTTACCTTTCTTCTTGCAGCCTTTGCGCTCCCTACGATCTTTGACTTTGCCATCTTAACGCCTCCTCCTCTTCTTAGGCGACAAACGTCCCACCTTCTTTCCGGGCGGCAGTCCTCTTGCAACGGTGTTCGGTCCGCCGACGTGCCTGTGGGAGCCTCCGCCGTGCGGGTGGTCCACCGGGTTCATGTTGACTCCGCTGACTGCATACGGCTTCTTCGCCCTGCTCTTGTAGGTGTGTATCTTCTTTCCTGCCTTTGCAAAGGGGCTTTCGTCCCTTCCGCCGCCTGCGATTATGCCGACGGTTGCCCTGCATTTGTTATCAAGAGCCTTGAATTCCTTCGACGGCAGCTGAATCATGGTCTTCTCGCCGTGGCTCACTATAAGGGCCGACGTTCCCGGGGTTCTGACCAGTTTTCCGCCGTCTCCGGGTCTTATTTCTATATTGTAAACCGAAGTACCTTCGGGAATCTCTCCAATGGGCATTATGTTTCCCAGGGATAGCGGTATCATGGAACCTATCTCTACCTCCTGCCCCACATACATTCCGTAAGGTGCCAGCATGTTCACCTTCTTGCCGCTGAAATCCACAACGGCTACGGGTGCATAATGGCCCGGGTCATGTATTATGTCCACAACCTTTCCCTTGCCCTCTTTAATCGAAGGATATTTGATCTCGCCTTTGTGCCTGTGGCTCGGTGAGCGGTATGTCGGGCTTCCGTGTCCCCTGCTCTGAACAATAATCCTTTTTCCCATCGAATCACCTCAGAATACTCCTATCCTCATGCCGATCTCCTCCGCTGAATACTCTGGAGAGAGCTTGACTATGGCCTTCTTTCCGTTCTTCGTTATCATTGTATTCACCGACTGCACCTTCACCTGGAATATCTTCTCTATGGAGTACTTTATCTCATCTTTTGTGGCATCTCTTTTCACTATGAACATGAGCTTGTTCTCCCTATCCATGAGACTGAGTGCCCTTTCCGTAACATAGGGGTGGAGTATTACCTCGAACGGGTCTCTCATGCGCTCCACCTCCCTATCTCTTCGAGCGCCTTCTGACTCATCATGACCAGTCTACCGGGGTCTCCTCCGGGTGCGAGCATCTCCACATTCAGCTCGGACGGAACCGCAATATCGACTCCTTCCAGATTTCTGAAGGCTTTCAGGGCGTTCTTCCTGTCCGAAACCACGACGAGTATGCTCTTCGCTCTCTTGTATCTCCTTCCGCGCATCTTTCCCCTGCCTGCCCTTATGTGCTTCTTCTCCTTCGCTCTCTGGATATCTTCGTAAAGACCGAGCTTTTCGAGGACCTCTATCGCCTCCTTCGTGGTCTCGATATC
>JAJRVK010000021.1 GCA_024277315.1 archaeon
CCTCTTCTTTCAGGTAATACCTGCACCTCGGGTTCTGACATGTGATGTCTGTACTGCTCCTTGGTCTGGCCATATATGGGGATAGTATTTCTCCTATATAAATTATGCGGTCCATTCAAGGACAGTACCGAATTTTCGTCAATCATCCTTATTTTTTCTGTACTCTATCGCAGCCTTCACAAGCCCGAGATACACCGGAGCAGGCTTCATGGGTCTCGATTTGAATTCTGGGTGAAACTGTGTTGCCATGAAATAGGGATGCTCCTCGAATTCCACGATTTCCATCCTTATCCCCTCCTCGTCCTTTCCGGTGAATATGAATCCACCTTCCTGAATATCGTCTATGAAATCCGGATTAACTTCGTATCTGTGCCTATGTCTCTCACTTATTTGGGTTTTTCCGTACAGTTTATGGGCGGTGCTGCCTTTCTGAATTATTACCTTCTGTTCGCCGAGCCTCATGGTTCCGCCCATCTTTTTGACTTCAAGCTGCTCGGGAAGAAGGTCTATGACAGGATACGGCGTATTTTTGTCGAACTCGGTGCTGTCCGCTCCTTTCATTCCGAGAACATTCCTCGCGAATTCTATGGTCGCCAACTGGAATCCAAGGCATATTCCCAGGAAGGGTATCCCGTTCTCCCTGGCATATTTTATGGCCATCATTTTTCCCTCTATTCCGCGATTTCCGAACCCTCCCGGTATGACTATGCCGTCAACACCTTCGAGGAATTCCTCGGCTTCGCCTCTTTCGATATCCTCGGCCTCGAGCCATCTTATTTTCACGCCGACGCCTGTTTCCGCGGAGCAGTGAATGAGCGCCTGCTTGTGGCTTATATACGAATCTTTGAGTCCGGTGTACTTTCCGACTATGGCGATCTCAACTTCGCCTTTCGTGTTCTTCAACCTCTTTACGAACTTCTCCCATTCCCTGATATCCTCTTCGTAGCCGTTGTTGAGCCCCATCCTTTCGATTATGTAATCGGTGAGGCCCTGCTTTTCGAAGTTGAGAGGAACCTCGTAGATGGAATCCACATCCTGAGCGCTTATGACCGCTCTTTCGGGGACATCGCAGAACATGGATATCTTTCTCTTTATGCCTCTGGGGAGCGGTTTCTCGGACCTTGCAAGTATTATGTCCGGCGCTATACCTATGGCCCTGAGTTCTTTAACGGAATGCTGGGTCGGTTTGGTCTTCGGCTCTCCCACGGTGCCGAGTATGGGAACCAGAGTGGTATGGATGAACAGGAAATTGGCGTGCCCTCCCTCCTCTCTGTGCATCTGCCTGAGAGCCTCGAGGAATGGCATGGATTCGATATCTCCCACCGTACCCCCGACCTCGACGATTGTTATGTCCGCCCGGCTTTCTCTCGCGACCTTCCTTATCCTCCTCTTTATCTCATCTGTTATATGAGGGATTATCTGGACGGTTTTTCCCAGATATTTCCCGTCCCTCTCCTTGTTTATGACGGAAAGATAGACCTTTCCGGTGGTTATGTTATGCTCGCTGCTGAGCGCCTCATCCAGGAACCTTTCGTAATTCCCAAGGTCGAGGTCGACCTCACCGCCGTCTCCGAGAACGAAAACCTCGCCGTGCTGATACGGGTTCATCGTACCCGCATCGACATTGAGATAGGGGTCGATCTTGATGGCAGTTACTTTAAAACCCCGTGCCTTGAGAAGCCTCCCTATCGATGATGCAGCTATTCCTTTCCCGAGGCCAGATAAAACTCCGCCCGTGACCGCTATATATTTCATCGCATCACGGGAACCTACCATACGGTTCGGGTAATTAAATGTTTGCCATGAAGCGCTGATTATTAAAAACACGGCAAAAATAAGGGAATCTTTTATATCGGAAACACATTCCTTCATGATGCTTGAAACCATGAAAAGAGATTCGCTGGGCAGAATATCCAGATGGAATGACGGGGAAATGATAACCCCCGCGCTCCTGTTCATACACACGGAGAGAGTTCCTGCCCCGGATTATGCTGAACACAGGATGGCAGAGGAGGGGACCAAGATAGCGGCGGTGAACTTTCCCGAGGTAAAATATCCCATCGGGGCGTCCGTACTGAATGAAATCGAGGGTGAGGGAGTCTTCGGCACGATATATTTTAAGGGCAATGAACTCAAAATCTCCCATGAAGGTGCGGAGATATACTCATTCCCCCATCTGTATGAGCTGCTCGGGGACGGGATAAGGTTCGTGGATGCCGCTGTCAGAGCCAGAGAACTTGTGGGTCCGATTCCTCTGATATATGCGCCCGGTCTGGGAAAGCCGAACCATCTGGCTTTGCTCACATACCTCGGAATAGACCTCTTCGACTCGATACCCCTGATAATGTCATCCAGAAACGGAAAATATCTCGATGAGAACGGAGAATGGGATTCTGAGCTCGGATATGATGAGTTGCTTGAAATGAATTACAGGAGCGCTCTCCGCGAGCTTCAGATTGTCAGAAAGGCCATAGAGAACCGCAGACTGAGGGATATAGTGGAGATGAGAGCCCGCTCTGAGCCGTGGCTTTACGCTGCGCTCAGACTTGCCGATGAAAAATACTGGGAATTCTTCGAGAAATATGAGCCTGTGAGACCAAAAAAGGTGAATTACCCTGGCCCGGAGGGAATAACGAGACCTGAGGTCATGAGGTTCAGAACCCGTGTTCTGGAGAGATGGAAACCCAGAGGAGAGGTGCTTCTGCTACTGCCATGCTCCGCCAGAAAGCCATATTCGAGGTCCAGGACCCACAGAAAGTTCAGGGATGTCCTGCAATCACTGTATGGCTGGGGAACCGTGCAGGAGGTCATCGTGACATCGCCGCTTATAATCGTTCCCAGAGAGCTTGAGAGATATTATCCTGCGGGACACTACGATGCCGCGGTCAGAGGAAAGTGGGACCCGGAGGAAATAGACGCCATAAAGGAAGCTCTCGAAAATCTCAAGCGCATGGGTGCTTTCAAACACGTTATAATCCATCTTCCGGAGGATATGGAATTCGTATCCAAAGCGATTCACGGCGAATGGACCGCCGAGGGCTCGGTAACGTCGGAAAAATCCCTTGAAAACCTCAGAAATGCCCTGGAAAATGCGCTCTCCGTTGTTAAGGGAGAATCACCGAAGAAAAGGTCTCTCTGGACACTTCAGGCGATGGTTGAGCATCAGTTCGGAATCGATGGGGGGAGGGTGGTGGATTCTGTTAAGGGCAGGTGGCCGAGCATCAAGGGATTCAGGGACGGGAAACAGACGGTGATGTTAATAGAGGAGAAAGGCTCGCTATCTCTCACCACGGAGGGAGGAAAGATTCTCGCGGAAAATGAGAGATACAGGGTGTTCGTCAGCGATTTCGAGATTCACGGCGACATATTCTCCATAGGAGTGGAGTATGCGGACCTTGAGATAAGGGAAGGGGATGATGTTGTTATAATACAAAAAGGAGGGCCTGTGGCTGTGGGAATTGCGGAGCGCTCTGCCTACGAGATGGTCGAAGCGAAGAGGGGCGTGGCGGTGAAGGTGAGGAAGAAGATTAAATAAGAATCAATCCGCCACAGATATCGAGTGATTTATCTTGACTTCATTTATTCCTGTCTTCAATGATGCATTCCCTGAAAAAATTTCGTATATACCGCCTATAAGGTTAGAGCTTTTTGAAAGGGACCATTTGAGTTTCAGTGTCACATTAGAATCTTCTGAGGGATAGAACGATGTGGTGATGTAATATCCTTCTGTCGTGTTCCCTTGGAGAAGTTGCTCTGGAAAACGCCACAGGACTCTAGCTTCGTTGATGAAATCTCCTTTTATATGATGTTTTATCACGAGCTCCGGAGAGTCGCTGGATATGTTCAGATATTTTCCGTTTTCAGCGGTGGATATGGTACACTTTCCTTTTTCTACGATATAATTCGATATACCCATGTATCTATGCGGGTTCTCCGTGCTTAGCAGATTTGGTATGAGTATGTAATAGGAAGTCCTGTTGGGGTTTTCAATCTCTATGAGGTATTCTTCATTTACATTGGGTATAGCGATATATCTCACTCCCATGTAAATCGTGAACACGAAGGATATGAGAAAAATCGTGCTTATCAATAAGGCCGTCATCTTTTTCCTCTGCTCCGAACTGATTTTCCGGAATTCATGTATGGTGTGGGAAACAGAAGTTAGCATGAAAATAAAGAGTATGGGGAGAAGCACCAGAAAACTTACGCAGAATATTGGGATATGATATGAGACATAAACAATGTAAGAAATCAGAGCCGTGAAAAAGAGTGATGCTGTCAGAATACCCGCTCTTTCAAGCATTTTTCTGTCGCTTTTCCAATTCTTTCTGCAATTCTCATCCTCAAAACATCTCCGTATATGATTCAGTTCCACCGCCATCAATATCAGGAGGAGCGCAACTATCAGAGCGGCAGAGGAACAGACATCCATAGAGCAAAATAGGAATCGATATTTTAAACTTACAGGCGTTTGCATCTCGTTATCCTAAAAATTCATATACTCCAACGGAATGCTCAAAAAGAAAAGGGCGAGTGACAGAGCGGCTAATGTGCCCGACTGCAGATCGGGTTTTTGGGGGTTCGACTCCCTCCTCGCCCATGCGGTGATTCCATGAAGGTTTACAACACGCTAACGAGAGAGAAGGAAGATTTCGTGCCGATTCATAAGAACAGGGTCAATATGTTCGTCTGCGGGCCCACGGTATACGATATGCCGCACATAGGCCATGCCAGGACCTATGTGGCCTTCGACGCCATAGCCCGCTATCTCAGGTATAAGGGTTATCAGGTCTTCTACCTCATGAACATAACCGATATAGACGACAAGATGATCCAGAGGGCGAATGAGAGAGGGATCGCGGTAAAGGAACTGGCGAGGCAGTACACGGATGCGTTCATGCAGGATATGGAAGCTCTTGGGGTCACCTCTGTGAATCTATATGCAAATGCTACGGACTACATAGATGAGATAATCTGGCAGGTGAAGACCCTCATAGAGAAGGGATATGCCTACGAATCCAACGGGAGCGTGTATTTTGAAGTGAATAAATTCAAGGGATTCGGAAAACTGTCAAGACAGAAGATGGACGAGCTGAAGGCAGGAGCGAGGGTGGAACTGGACGAGAACAAGAGGAACCCTGAGGATTTTGCGCTCTGGAAAGCCCATAAAGAAGGTGAGCCATGGTGGGAATCGCCATGGGGAAAGGGAAGGCCGGGATGGCATGTTGAGGATACCGCGATAACATTCACCTATTTCGGGGAGCAATATGACCTTCACGGCGGTGCTCAGGATCTTATATTCCCGCACCATGAATCCGAGATAGCCATAGCGGAGAGCATAAGCGGAAAGGAACCCTTTGTCAAGTACTGGCTGCACACCGGTTTCCTGAACCTCAAGGGAGAGAAGATGTCCAAGTCCCTGGGAAATGTCCTCACCATAAGGGAGATGACGAAGAGATACCTGGCAGATACTCTGCGCTTCTACTTCCTGTACACCCATTACCGCAGCCCGATAGACTTCAGCTTCGATGACCTGGAGGAAACCCATAGAGCGCTCACAGGCATGAAGAGGAATGCTCAGGACCTCAGAGAGATTGCTAAGAGCGCTGAGCCGGATATGTCCGAAGCCGTGAAGTTCAGAGAGCGCTTCATCGAGGTCATGGACGACGATTTCAACACCAGAGAGGCAATAGCGAACCTGTTCTCTCTCTTCAACGAGGCGAATAAACACAGAGACAATCCCGCGCTCGTCGCCGGATATCTGAAAGTTGCCGGGGAAATCGCGAATGTCCTAGGGATAAGGCTATTCACCGTGCAGTCAGGCGGAAAGGAGAAGGAGATTCTGCAGATACTTCTGGACCTCAGGGAACAGGCAAGGGAAAACAAGGACTGGGCAACATCGGACTATATAAGGGACCGGCTGAAGGAGATTAGGATAATAATCGAAGATACGAGAGAAGGGCAGAAGGTGAGATGGGAGTAAAGAAACTTATAAATACACCCGCAGTATGGCTGTTCTGGTGACGGCCAAAGTGGCGGGGAAACACCCGTTCCCATCCCGAACACGGAAGTTAAGCCCGCCTACGTACCGGCCTGTACTGTGGTGCGCGAGCCCACGGGAACGCCGGTAAGCTGTCAACCATTTCCTTAATATACC
>JAJRVK010000022.1 GCA_024277315.1 archaeon
GCACACTCTCTCGTAATCCTCTGAAAGGCGCTCCGGAGGAATTCTCACGGTGTCGACTCTCTTTTCTATAAGATACATGGGTATCACCTTATTTTCCCGAGTAATTTTTCTCATATAAAGTTATGGCGGCAGAAAAAAGAATGGCTAACCTCGAATATTTCTCTCTCCAAGGTGTTCATAAACGTGGGAACAAATGGTATTTATACCTATCGCATAAAGTAAACAGATGTACCGAAAATCTTAAATAAAGCCAGACGAAATGAGCAGCAGAAAACATGGAGGTTTTAAAAATGAAAAAAGGAATCCAGATCGGATTGATATGGGCCGTCGCTTTCCTCCTTCTCTTCCCTGTGGGGAATGTGATGGCTGTGGATGTGAATAGCGCAAACGACAACACCACAACGATAAGCTGCGTCGTACAAACGGGTTTACCGGTGATAAACGATGTCAAGTTCATGGACAGTAGCTGGACATTGAGGAACAACACTCAGATAGATGTTCTGCAGACCTATTACTTTGTTGTGAACGCAACCCAGGATGCCGGATGGGGCAACATCACATATGTGAACATAACGCTATCCTTCGACTTCGGAGACGATACGGATATGAAGCCCTATGTCGGAACAAACAACACGCAGTTCAGATTGGTATATGATAACACCACCGGAACACCTTCTTTCGGTCTCGCATCCGCAGGAAACGGTGAAGTAACCTTTGTTGCCGGTACGGAGACATACGTAAATGACACCACAAGGATTCTGAACTTTTCCTTCACACCGCAGAACGAGATAAGACACGCTACAGGTGCCGGCACGGGAGGCCCCGGGTTCAATGATCTTTATTCCTGGAACTATAGAGTGAATGCCACGAACAACAACGGTCAGACATCAACGGACTGGGATGATGAGTTCGGAGTTTTCAGATACACCAGCATATCGGCGTCCGGAGACCCGACTGGGAGCGGCAATCCCGGTCAAACAGTACCGCTTTCCCCGTCAACCACAATAACATACAGCGCCAACGAGGAGTTCAACCTGAGCGTGAACATAAGCGACCTTACCAGCGGTGCGAACACCATAGCTGCGACGAATGTGGAAGTTCTCGGGGGCAACATAGCTACATATACTGCGTTCGGAGGTGCAGGCGTCGTCCAGTGGATATACGGCGGTGCGGGAAGCTGGCAGGCTCCTTACGACACATACAACCCGTCACTGGACCATCAGGTGCAGACCGACTGGAGAGTCAACATACCGTTCGGTACACCGACGGGAACATACAGTTCGCCGGTGACATACACGATAGAAGTGAACTAAACCAACACTCTTTCCCTCTTTTGAGGGGGAAACGATGAGAACTCTTTCCACATCGCTCTCGCTAGCGCTGATAGCATTCACAGTCTCGAGCATCTTCATACCCTCAGGCAGTGGGATTTCTATTCAGAGCTTTGATATGCATATGGTCGGAGAAAACCCTCTTAGGGATTCTCAGGGAAGGTACAGGATGGTGGCCGGGATATGGCACAGGGTGGACATCTATCTCGATGTGAACGCGGATGCGGTGGAAATGGAGATGCAGTACGGAGATTTTACGGAAAAAAACACCATGAACCACTATCGATGGCTTTATTCGGACGGCAACTGGAGCGATGCCGAATACGGAATATATATGGAACCGGACAGATGCGACAGGACAGGAACTCTTTATTCCTTTTTTGTGGGTGTGGACGGCAAGGTTAACTATGGGGTGTGGAATCTGACGGTAAGAGCGGACGGCGAGGAGATATACAGTTCGGAGATATATGTGGAAAAGGCTACCGTTGGTGCCGATTTCCATTCTGCGGATTTCGTGCTGTGGACGGAACCCTTTACTGCGGAGACAATAGACTCCGCAGACAATATGCAGTATCTCAGGATAGTCAACGGGGGCAACACGCCTCTCTATTATAACATAACTTTTTCGGCCTTTTCGGACAGGATAAACATAACCGGGAAGGCGGATGTCGTGCATGTCGGAGGAGAGGCGATACAGTATATCCGGTTCAGAACGGATGAATGGAGCCCGAGGGTGATAGAAATAAAGGGAAGGATAAATGCGGGAGCACTTTACAGAATACCGACGGCAAGCACTGCCACGTTGATAACAGGGGTGGGCACGACATTTCCCATAGCCGTATATGTGGGTCATTCGGGTTATGAGATACTGGAAAAGGACGGACTGACAATACAGATAAAAAGGCGGATGTCTGTGGACTACGGTGCGGAATCCGAACTGAAGATATTTTTAACCGGCAATGGGACGGCGACCCTAGACATTCGCGGAGACAACTGCACGATAGAGGAGATTGTTTATAACGGAGAGAGGAGAAATACTCCGTTTACCGTCCTTCTGTCCCGGGAATTCGAGACGAACATAACCGTAAGAATAAAGGCGGATGTGCCCGATGTTGTGGCGAGGGTCATATATTCGGTAGAATATGAGGGCAATAAAAGCACATATTCAACGGATGTGGAGGTCGGGTCCGCACCCCCGCCTGAGCCGGTGCCGCCCAGCGCGCCGGACAAGACCCTGGCCGTAGCGTTCATCATCGGAGCCGCGGCACTCGCCACGGCATACATACTGCTGACCCATAAAAAGGCGGCGGATGAGGTGAAAAATAGAGGCAAAAAGGACGTGAGTGGGAAGAAGTCAGGGCGCAAAAGAAGAGGGAGGGGTGATCGGTGAAAAAGAGGGCCATTTTCTCCCTGCTCATGATATCTCTGATATTCCTTGCGGTTTATCCAGGCATCACGAAAGCGAATCCCGATGCCACGGGTGTATCCGTCCTGAACGTGGACCCCAAGATATCCTACATACACTTTTCGTCGTCGGACGGCATCCATATGGTAGAGGTGAATGTCTCCGACTATAACTCCTGGAAGGACATCTATCGCATCTCCATGACATTCACAGCGGAAGACGGTCCGATAACCGTAATAAGCTACACCCAATATTCCAACAGAAGCGATATGAATAGCAGGGTGGATTGGTTCAATGAAAGCTTCGGGCATTATCTCCTTAAAGAAAAAACCGGTATTGTTTACAGGGTCTTCAACGGGAGCACAGTGGACGAAAAATGCAACCTCAACATAACTTTCGGCTTCAGACCCGTGGAGGCCCTGAAAGTGGTTGTGGTAGTCGAAGACCTGAGCGGAGCCGTTGCCATCTCGAGAGTGGATTATCCGCCGCTGTTCGGTTTTCCAATGGAGGAAGAGCCCTTTTCCACCGACCTAATAGCCGTCGTCCTTTCGGTATTCGGCACGGCAGGCGGAATAAAACTGAAATACGGCTCGTTCAAGAAGCCGATAAAGAACCTCAGAAACGGTGTCAAGGAGGTGAGGAAGAGATGAACGGGAGGGACAAGCTCTCGATAATACCCTTCACATTCTTCTTCTTCCTCGGACTTTATGTGGTCATCAAATTCTTCCTGGTCCTGTTCTGGACTCTCAACTTCAATACCAAGATAATCCTCGAACTCACACCTTTCTTCCTTTTCGGAATGAATCCGGTCCAGCTGCTGGTCTTATCTGCCATTGTGGCCGGTTCGGATGCATATTTTCATTTCAAGAATCACGGCTGGAACATAGTCATATCTTTCGTGCCCACATTGATAATGCTCGTAGGCATAGGTGCCGCCATATACGCCAGTGAGTGGAACAATCCCTTCTACTATGCGCTCTTCACCATAATGCTCGGGGTCACCATCGTCGACCACAGATATCTCCTGAAGATAAACGGATATATCGGGGAAGAGGCCGAAGAAGAGGTTGAAGCGGTCGAGGAGGAGGCCGAAGAGGAATGGGAGAAGATAACTCCCGCCGAGGAAGTCTCCGAGGTCGAAGTCGAGGAAGTAAGCGTAGCTCCGGAAGAAGAGAAGGAGCTCGAAGAGATGCTGGAAGCCGAGAAAATAGAGGAAGAATTGCGGGAGATGCCGGAAGAGGAAAGGGAACACCTAGAAGAGGTCCCGGAAATACCCGCAGAGATGATCGGTAAAATAGAGAAACACGAAATCGGCGTCGAAAAGGAGGAAAAGATCAAACCGAAGGCCGAGCCAGCGGACATTTCGAAGGAGGAGAGGGAAAAGACCATAGAGGAGTTGCTCGAGGAACTGCTGGAAGCCACTGGAAAAAAGAAGGAGATGGAAAAGGGCAAGGAATGCCCGATATGCGGGGCCATGAATTCGGCCGATGCCAAATACTGCAAGGAATGCGGCTCCGAGCTGGAGGAGGAGACATGAAAAAGGCGGCAATGCTGCTCACCGCCATGATACTCATATCCGCCATACCGATAGCCGGAGGGGACACGCTGTTCAACTTTGTCGACGGTTCCGGTACCGATTCCTCGCAGTTCGGGTTCAATGTCACCTATCTGGGAGACATAAACGGGGACGGCTACGACGATGTTGCCGTGGGAGCTCCGTATAACGACAGTGCGGACGGTAGCAGGGCCGACTGCGGAGCCGTCTACATATTTTTCGGCTATTCCACAATGGACATTTTCCATGGAAAGAACATAGATGTCGGAAGTGCCAACGTTACCATATATGGGGCAAATGCCGGAGACCATTTCGGGTGGAGTGTCGCAGACGGCGGCAACATAGACGGTTCGGGGGGTAGCCTGCTAATAGGCGCTCCCGACAATGATACTGCGGATGGAAGCAAACCAGATGCGGGGGCTCTCTATATTTTCAATGCAACGGCCTTCGCATCCTCGGGAAAGACCTATTTTGCAACCGATGCTAACTACACCATATACGGCGAGCAGAACTATACCAGATTCGGATTTTCTGTTTCGGGAGGTGCGAATCTCGATGGCTTGCTGTATGACGATTTTGTGGTAGGGGCCCCTGGAAGGGTGTATTTCTATGACAATATGGAATACTCCGACGGTCCAGGCGGTGCCATCACGCCCTATCATGGGTGGAGCCATTACGGAAGCGGATTGACGGACGAATGGGAACACGGTATACCTTCAAACAGCGATAACGATGCCGATTCGGATGATTTCGGTCCATATTCCGCATATTCGGGAAATTATTGCTGGGCCACGGACCTAGATAACGATTACTCTCTAGGAAGTTCGTTGAGTGATTTTATGGCACTGAACACGACGGATATCGACCTAACGGACTCTGTGTATCCTCATCTGACATTTTACGATTGGCTCGAAATCGAGGGGGGTTCGTACGATTACTGCAATATAAGCATATACCGGAGTTCCGATGACACGCTACTCCTAACTCTCGATCCGGATTATGATGACACCCACGATTGGCAAAAAAACGTATACAACATCTCGGCAGTTGCTGGGGAGACGATCTATGTGCAGTTCGCTCTTCATTCTGACTCCACGGTAGCTTATGCCGGCTGGTACATAGATGATGTGATGGTATATGAGAACAAAACCGGGAAAGCCTATGTGTTCTACGGCGATGGTTCGATTCCGGGGAGCGCTTCCGGTGCCGATGCCACTCTTCACGAAGGAAGAGGCAGCGAACTGTTCGGTTACTCTGTTTCCACGGGAGATGATTTGAACGGAGACGGATATGATGACATAGCAATAGGTTCTCCAGGATATGATTTCTTCAGGGGCAAGGTATCGGTCTATTACGGCGGACAGCTGGACCCCCAGGTCTACTTCCACGATGGCTTCGACGACGGAGTATTCAACGGATGGGTTGCGGGCGGTGCGGCTACGGTCTCCATAAGCAGTACGGTATATCATTCCGCCCCATATTCTCTTTTAATATCGGCTAGTGCGACAACGGCCACATATATCACAAAAACGATGTACTGCCGAAATGTCTCCAACCCGGTGATGTCGCTCTGGTGGAATCCGCAGGGAGATATAGCCAGGATATATATGCGCGATGACAATGAAGGTTCCTATTATCTTATACGAGAAAGCACGGCTACGGCATGGGAGCAGGTAACGGTCGATCTGACCAAGGAGGCGGCTGGCTACGGTTTCGATCTTTCCGACGGGCTGTGGATAGTAATCGGTGTGTGGACTGGTAATGGCGATATATATGTGGATGACATAAATCTGACCGGCATCAGGAGTACGGTCTATTATGGAGATATCGCAGGAAAGGGTCAGGAAAAGGGAGATGCTTTCGGCTCTTCCGTTGAGATCGCGGGGGATATGAACGGAGACGGTAGAGGTGAACTTATTGTCGGAGCACCAAACGGCGGCCAGACAGAGGGAAGGGCCAAGATATACTACGGTCGAAGCATCCAAGAACCTTCCGTCACGACATCAAAATATGGGGGGTTCACGATAGAATCGGATGGTTTTGTGTGGGGGGCACAGGCTTTTGTTCCCAAAGAAGACATCACTCTGACAGCTATAGAACTACAGATAAGGTCCAAGGATGACTGTGCCGGAAAGGCATATGTCCGAATAAATGCCACAAACGGAGATTTGCCGGGCCCTGTTGTTGTCAGTTCCGTGGAATCTTTTCATGCGCCGAGAACGTTGCCGGCAGTGTGGGTAAGAATAGAATTCTCAACTCCGGCAAAGCTCTCTGCTGGAACAAGATATTGGATAGTGGTCAACACTTCAGATGCCTTCGGCTATCTTTGGTATTCCGACAATGGCGGCATATATTCCGATGGAAGGTTCATCACCAATGGAGCAACGGTCCAAACCGGTGAAAACGCCACATTCCTTCTGCATTTTGAGGCCAATGTGACTCTCAACGGTACGCAGGCAGGCGATAGATTCGGTTATTCGGTGTCCTGGACCGATATCGATGGAGATGGATATAATGACACAATCGTAGGTGCTCCTTACAATGACACGGCATCCGGTTCTATCGCCGATGCCGGAGCACTGTATGTGTTCAGAGGGGGGCCTGCAATGCAGGGCTATATCTCTGCTTCCAGTGCCGATTACATCAATTACAGCACATACGCAGGTGCGCACTTCGGTTTTTCTGTTTCGAAAGCCGGAGATGTCAACGGAGATGGTTTAAATGACATAATAGTCGGCTCTCCCGCGCACTCCACCAGTTCGGGAAAGGCGGAAATACTGTCATGCAGAAAACCACCGAATATTGTGGATTACGACCTTACGGATACATCCGGCACATCAAGACTGAACACCCAGATAGACGTAAATGCCGAGTATCATTTCATAGTAAACATAACACATCCCAACGGGTGGCAGTATGTGGATTATGTCAGGATACGGGCGTGGTATGATTTCGGAAGCGAGAGTGCTGCATATAACGGCACCGCAGGAGGAAACACAAACCTCTTTCTGGAGTATGAGAACACGACCGGAACAGGTGTTTTTACGCTGCGCTGGCCGACCGGCGGCGAGGCGCTTCTGGGAACCTGCTCCGAGACCGTGATAAATTCGACGACCCACTCCCTCGATTTCAGTTTCACTCCGCTGTATCAGTTCAGATACGCACCCGGAGACGGGGTGTGGGATGCGGGACCGGGCTTCAACGATGTGAATTCGTGGAACTTCGAGATAAATGTCACGGATTCCAGCGGATGGTACGACTCCGTGGAGGACGAGTTCGGTGTGTACCGCTTCACATCGGTATCTGCCAGCGGAAACCCCTCCGTTACAGGGTATCCCGGATTTACCTATGCCATGAGCCCCTCGACGACCGTCACATACAGTTCGAATGCCGACTTCCACATGAACGTATCTCTGGTCGACGACCTGTGGAATGCCGGGAATACGGCCAGTATAGCTGCCAGCAATGTCGCTATCAACTGGACCGGCCACGTACCAGATTCCTATGTATCGTTTTCCGGGGCGGGTTCTGCCAACGCCATATGGATACTCGGAGATTCCGCCACATTTGTGGCCGCACCGCTTAATGACACGGCACAGACCATAACGGTTTACTGGCAGATAAGCATCCCGGCCGGCACGGTAGCGGACACATACAGCGCCACTGTCAATTATACCATATCTCAGACATAGGGGAATCTTTAAATCCAGGTGCTTATGGACTACAGGTGATATCATGAAGGATTTCATATTCCACAGTCCGACGAAGATAATATTCGGAAGGGGCAAGAACGGAAAGATAGGTAAAGAGCTGGCGAAGGACGGTATAAGTAAAATCCTGCTGGTATACGGAATGGGCAGTATAAAGAGAAACGGAGTCTATGATGAGGTCGTATCCTCACTTAAAGACAGTGGCATTTCTTTCGTCGAACTCGGCGGAATAAAGCCGAATCCCGTTCTCAGTAGAGTCTACGAAGGCATAAAATTGGCAAGAAGTGAGGGATGCGAGGCCGTTCTCGGCGTCGGTGGCGGAAGCGTGATAGATTCCGCCAAGGCCATAGCGGCCGGGATACCGTATGAAGGAGATGTGTGGGATTTCTATTCGGGAAAGGACCCGGAAGAGGCTCTGCCGATATATTCGATACTGACATTATCGGCCACTGGTTCGGAAATGAACGGCAACTCCGTGATAACGAGGGATGAGACCATGGAAAAAAAGGGATGCACGGCGGGGTGATAACCACACCCAGGATATCGATAATCGACCCGAGCGTTCAGTTCTCTCTGCCCAGGGAACAGACTGTGTACGGCGCCATAGATGCAATAACCCATGTGGCAGAATATTACTTCAACGGTTCCAAAGAACTGAATTTTCCCGACAGACTCTGCGAGTCTCTAATAAGGACCATAATCGGCAGCACCCGAATTCTTATCGAGAACCCTGAGGATTACGATGCCAGAGCCGAACTGGCATGGAGCGCTACGATGGCACTGAACGGTACGACCGCTGTCGGAAGAGGAAGAGGGGACTGGTCCAGTCATCAGATAGAACACGCACTAAGCGCGATATATGATATAGCACACGGGGCCGGACTTTCTATAATACTGCCAGCATGGCTGGAATACACAAAGGATGCAAATGGGGACAAGATAGTACAGATGGGCGAGCGTGTCTTCGGTATTAAAGGGGGTCCCGAGGAGACCATAGAAGAACTCAGAAATATCTATGCTGCATGGGGGGCACCGGTGTATCTCGAGGATGGGGGGATTCCACCGAAAGATGCCGAAAAAATAGCGGAAAACGGCTCGATAGACTATCCGCTCGGCTCAGCAAAGCTTCTCGAAAAGGAGGATGTCATAGGCATTCTCAAACTTGCATCGAAAAGCAAATAATCCTCTTATGGCAATCTCTATATACTCTTTTTTCATTACCTGCCCGGGATACCCATGATGATAAGGTGGCACGGACACGCTTGCTTCGAAATATCCGGCTCTAAAACGGTGGTTATTGACCCACATGACGGGAAATCCATAGGGATTCCCACACCAAACGTGAGAGGAGACATAGTGTTGGTCACTCATGAGCACTTCGACCACAATGCGACCAGAATAGTGAAAGGAAGTCCCGAGATAATAAGGAGTTTCGTGGGCAAAAGAAAAATCAACGGAATAGAAGTTCTCGGGATAGAGGAGCATCACGACGAGGTCGGAGGGGCGAAAAGAGGGATGGTATCTGTTTATAGATTCTCCATGGACGGTCTGGACTTCACCCACATGGGCGACATAGGCCACATGCCTGAGGAACATACGATAGACAGATTGAAGGGCACGGACATACTCTTCGTCCCGGTCGGTGATGTGTTCACCGTCGGTGCGGCCGATGCCTGGAACATAGCAGAGAATATATCTCCCAGGGTCATTGTACCGATGCACTACCGCATAGGCGGACTTTCACTGTCGATAAAGCCTGTCAACGGTTTTCTGGAGAATCTGCCTCCCGAAAGGGTGACAAAGATAGGGAACAGCGTTGACTTCGAAAAAGAGGACCTTCCGGAAGAGACCGAGATATGGGTGTTCTCACTCTGACATGGCTATTATAAGGAATTTTGAGGAAAAGGACATCGGAGCCATAATCGAGATAGCGAGGCGCTCCCTGAACACAGATTACGATCCAAGGTTCTATATATCCATCCATGAGATATGGCCGTCCGGATTCCTTGTGGCGGAAGAGAACGGTAGAATAGTCGGTTTCATAGCCGGTGTGATGCCCCACGAATCGGAGGCCAGAGTTCTGATGATGGGTGTGAAGAGGCATTTCAGAAGGAGAGGGATAGGAAGAGCGCTCATGAACGCGTTCATAAACAACTGCGCTCTCAGAGGTGCGAAACGCGCGTATCTCGAGGTCAGGGTGAGCAACACCGCTGCCATAGAGTTTTACAGGGCACTCGGTTTCTCCGCCGGAGCCAGATATCCCTCGTATTACGATGACGGGGAGGATGCTCTTATAATGTGGAAAAGTCTCTGAAACAGCGGGTTCGGCAAATCCAAAGATTATAAATAGAACATCCCGATATACTATCATGAGACGATACAAGCTCAAACTCTGCCTCTTCGGTGGCGGAGGTGTCGGTAAGACCTCTCTGATAAGAAGATATGTGTACGACGAATTCGATGACAAATATCTCCAGACGATCGGAACCAAGGTTTCCAAGAAGGTAGTGGATGTTTTCATAAACGGAGAGGATGTGGAGGTCCAGCTGTACATATGGGATATAATGGGCCAGAAGAACTACAGGGATGCGCTCAAAGAGGCTTATTTCCATGGTGCGGATGCGCTCCTCGGAGTTGCCGACATAACCAGAAAGGAGACGCTCGAAGAGCTGGACGAATGGATGGACGCCATGCGAGGGGTCGTGAAGGAAGGAGCGCCTGTGATATTCCTGGGCAACAAATGGGACTTAAAAGAGCAGGCCCGGTTCGGAAGGGAGGAGATGGAACTTATGGCGGAAAAGCACAACGGGAACTACTACTTCACCAGCGCAAAGACGGGGGAGCATGTGGAAGATGCCTTCGAAAAACTTGCGGAAGCTGCCGTCGAAAGGAGAATAGGTGATTAAATGAGCGGAGATTTCACGAAAATCGAGCCAGGCATGGCTGTGAAATACCTGCCTCTGCCCGTGGTGATTGTTACAGCAAAAAAAGGAAAGAAGATAAACGGAATGACGGCAGCATGGATATCTCAGGTATCTGCGGAACCTCCGATTATCATGGTGGCCATACGGTCTGAGAGATATACATGGGAACTTATGAAAGATACTGAGTATTTTGGCATCTCTGTTCTGAGAGAAGGGCAGGAGGATATTGCCAGGCTATTTGGAACCGTGAGCGGATGGGAGAAAGACAAGTTCGCCGATATTGATTCGCAGCCTTTCCTTTCCGAAGAAGGCATACCTCTGATATGGGGCTCCCTGGCGGCATTCGTATGCAGAAAAATTGAGGTCGTGGAGATGGGAGATCATCTGGCGGTTTTCGGAGAGGCGGTGAGCGGATGGGAAGGAGGCGGTGAAAATCCTCTTGTATGGTACAGGTGGAAAGTCAGCCGGATGAAAACGTCCTGATGTCTAGAAAATCTCCCGAAGAACCTTCGCATAGATTTCGAAATCCTCCGCCAGGTAAAGGACCATTCTGACCTCCTCCAGCACTTTGTATCTTTCAATCTCATCGACTATAGCTGGCAGAGCGACTTTTGCTGCTTTTTCAATGGGGTATCCATAGGCTCCGGTTCCTATGGAAGGAAATGCCAGACTTTTCGCCCCTATTTCCCTGGCAAGGGACACAGAGTTCCGATAACATCTTTCGAGTATCTCCGGTTCTCCGTGCTTTCCTCCGCACCATATGGGACTAACAGTGTGTATAATCCACTTTATTCCTCTCTCTTTCATATCGCCAGAGGATGTATAGACAGCTTCTCCCGGCGCAAGCCTGCCAATCCTTTTTATTATATCCATACATTCTTTATGAAGATCGGGTCCCGCAGCCCTGTGTATGGCACCATCCACACCTCCTCCCCCAATCAGTCGGCTATTGGCAGCGTTGACTATGGCATCTACCCTCTGTCGGGTTATGTCTCCTCGAATGAGTTTGAGACTCCCATTGGAAAGGCGGACTTCCATGCTCATGAATGGGATAAGTTAAAAATATCTTTCTGCATGTTCCTCTGTGAATGAACGGCTGCAGAAGTACATGGCGAGATGCGGTGTGGCATCCAGAAGAAAGTGCGAGGAGCTTATAGTTGCAGGCAGGGTAGCTGTAAACGGTCAAACTGTTACCAGACTGGGAACCACAATAGACCCTAAAAACGACATGGTCACGGTGGATGGCAGCCCCGTGTTCCCCGAAAAACCCGTGTATTATGCTGTTAACAAACCTACAGGTTATATATCCTCCAGCGTTAGGGAAAAGGGAAAACCCAGAGTCATAGACCTCATTCCGCATGAGAGCAGACTGTTTACTGCGGGCAGGCTGGATATAAACTCATCTGGCCTGATAATCGTAACAAACGACGGTGAGTTCGCAAACAGGATATCCCATCCGAGATATGCGCCGGAAAAGGAGTATCATGTCATTATAAAAGGAGGACTGAACGAGGAGGAAATCACGAGGCTTGAAAACGGCATATATCTAGAAGAAGGAGAGACCGCTCCGGCCAGTGTGAAGATAATCGGGGAGTCGGAAGAAAACACCACGGTGTCAATAATCGTCAAGCAGGGGTGGTATCGGATGGTGAGGAGAATGTTTATGGCACTTGGAAAGGAGGTGTTATCACTGAAAAGGGTGCGGATAGGCTCTCTAACGCTGAAAGGTATCGAAAAAGAGGGTATGTGGATGGAATTATCAAAAGAAGAAATAAAGGGTTTAAAATGATGTCTCCTGTTCAGAACTCTCTGCGCTTTCCATGCTTTCTTCCCCATAAACGGCGTATCCCATATCTTCGGGATTTTCCCCTGAAGATTCTTCCGGCATCATCTCTTTTTCTGGAGGAGATTCGCCAGTTTCTTCCGGTATTTCTTTCGCCCCTCCTTTTTTCTTCTTCATGGCCATGCCCAGAATCGCTCCGAGGACTATGATTATCGCCAGTATCAGGTAAAGCCAGGGGAATTCCTCCGAAGGAGCTTTTGACTCGGGCAGCTCGATTTGCGGTATGTTCGTGCTCTCTCCGGCAGCTACGGAAGCACTGGCTGTCTGCGCCTCATAACCGTCTTTCGATATCGTTATGGTGTGGTTTCCTGCATGCGCCTGTATTGAGAACTCTCCGTTCTCATCCGTGGTTGCAGTCTCTCCTGTATCTAAAGTAACGAGAGCACCTGCGATCGGATTTCCTTCTTCATCGACGACCCTTCCTCTTATGATTCCCATATCCGTGGTAGTGAAAGACCATACATATTCGTCCATCGCATTTCCGGCGCGATCGGAGCCGATAACATGCACCGTGTACTCGGTTGCATAGCTCAGATTTTCGGAGGGTATGAATGAGACAGTGTTGTGTAACCATATGAGTTCTCCTTCCAGACCATTCACAGATATTCTCACCGAATTCTGGTTCATCGACTCGGAGAATGTCACGGCTATTACGGAATCTACAGGAACATCGTTTCCGGTCGGTGAATGCTCCGTAACCGTAGGAGCAGTCGCATCGACCTCGAATGTCACATTTGCTATGACCTCGTTTCCTGTGCCGTCCACGGCTTTGACATAAACAACATGGGCTCCATCCGTGAGATTGTTGAAGTGATATGTTGTGTTCGTTCCAACATCGATCCATGCCCCGGAATCCATCCTTATTTCATAGTGCTCTATTCCGGATGTCTCATCTGTACCGTGCCATGTGACCTGTACGTCTGCCGTGTGCAGTGAGCCATCAGAAGGTGCGGTTATCGTTATTTCCGGGGCTGTAGTATCGACTGTGAAACTTACGGATACGGTGTTCTCGTTTCCTGCACCGTCGATCGCTCTCACCTCGACGATATGCTCTCCATCTGCCAGGTCTGTGAATTCATACCGGGTATCCGTTCCCACATCGGTCCATGTCCCGGAATCGATCCTTATCTCGTAGTGGTCGGTGCCGCTTAAGGAATCGCTTCCTGTCCAGATCGCGGTCACGGTGCTGATGTTGAAGAGAGAATTCTCCGGTGGAGAAGTTATGTTGATGCCGGGTGATGTTGTGTCATAGCCGCATATCGCATCCGCTGCGCTCTTTGTTTCCGCGTTTCCTGCAGCATCTGTGGCAATCGTGTA
>JAJRVK010000023.1 GCA_024277315.1 archaeon
TCTCGACGAGGTCATAGCGCTAATAAGGTCGTCCAAAAATGCTGACGAGGCAAAGCAGCGCCTGATTTCTCAGTTTTTGCTCACGGCAATCCAGGCAAAGGCCATACTGGAGATGCGACTTCAGAAGCTGACGGGTCTCGAGAGGCAGGCGATAAAGGACGAGCACACCGAGCTGATGGAGAAGATAAAGGAACTGAAGGACATTCTGGCCCGCAGAGAGAGAATTCTCGGGATAATAAGGGAGGAGCTTACGGAACTGAAGGACAGATTCGCAGATGCCAGAAGGACCGAGATAGTGGAGAGCTCCGAGGACATAGAGATAGAGGACCTGATACCGGATGAGGATGTGGTAATCACCATGACCCACGGAGGATATGTGAAGCGCATACCTCTGGAGACATACAGGCAGCAGAGGAGGGGAGGAAAAGGCCTGATAGGCATGGATACCAAGGAGGAAGACTATGTGGTGTCCGTTCTCACCACGACGAACCACAGCTACCTTCTGTTCTTCACCGACAGGGGAAGGGTGCACTGGCTCAAGGCATGGAGAATACCCCAGTCCGGGAGAAGGTCGAGAGGAAAAGCTGTCGTCAACCTCCTGCCGGCACTCGAGAAGGGAGAGAAGGTTGCCGCTGTGATTCCGGTGAAGGACTTCGAATCGGGATACATAGTCTTCGCCACCCGCAGAGGAATAATAAAGAAGACGGAGCTGAAGGCATACAGCAGACCCAGGAGAGGCGGGATATGGGCGATAAAGCTCAACGAGGGGGATAACATAGTGGATGTGGCCCTCTCTTCCGGTAAAGACCAGATACTTCTGGCAACGAAGAAAGGAAAGGCCAACAGGTTCGACGAGAGCGAGGTAAGGCCCATGGGAAGGGTTGCCCACGGTGTCATAGGAATAAAGTTGAGAGAAGGCGACGAGGTCGTCTCCATGTCCATAGTGCATGAGGATTCCGTACTTCTCAGCATAACGGAGAATGGCTATGGAAAACGCTCCTACGCAAAGACCTACAGGAAGACCCACAGGGGAAGCCATGGTGTCATAGCCATGAGGATAACCGAAAAGAACGGCGATCTTGTGAGGGTTCTGGATTCCACGAATGTCGTGGAAATACTGGTCACCAGCAGAGAGGGGATGTTCATAAGGGTGCCTGTGGAGGAGATATCGATACACGGAAGAGCGACCATGGGTGTCAGAGTGATGCGGCTCAACCCGGGAGATGTGGTTGTGGATGTCGAACCTCTGATGGAGTGAGGCAATGGAGACGGAGACATATGTAAAAATAGCAGTGCTGGTGTCCGTCGCATTCGTACCGTCTTTAATATACATGAGGTGGATAAGGAACGCTGAGAAGTACAAAAGAGAATCGTGGCTGGTTCTGGGCTCCGTATTCCTCTGGGGTGCGGTCACGGCCATAGCCATATCATTCGTTCTGGAACTTATCATGATGTGGGCGTATCAGGAGCATTTAAAGAGGGCCTACGAGGTTTTGCAGATGCATGAGAACATGGATACGCTCATTCTGGCATGTGTAGTCGCTCCCTTTGTCGAGGAGGGTGCAAAGGCCCTAGGGGTCTTCGTGGCCAGGGGCCACATACTGGAGCCTGAAGACGGTTTCGTGTTCGGTGCGGCGGCCGGTCTCGGATTTGCAGCCACCGAAAATCTCCTTTACGAATCCGCCACCCTTTTCACATATGGGCTGGTGGCATATGTCGTTATAGCGGTCATAAGAAGCGTTTCATCCGCATTTCTGCACGGGAGCGCCACAGCGGTCAGCGGATATGGTATCGCGAGGAAATGGTTATACAAGAGGTCATTCCTCCCGTTTTTTCTTCTCGCTGTCCTGATGCATGCGGTATTCAACTTTCTGGCATCGTTCTCTCTGATATTCGAGGGCACGGCCCTGCCACTGCTCGGTCTTTTGCTTGCCGTGGTATTCGGGACCGTTTCAATAGTTTTGATAAGGAGGAAGATTGCGGAACTGGATTCCATGAGAAGAATAATGAAAAGACGTAACCGATAGGTTTTTAGTCTCTGTTTCAATATGTGGATTCGGATGTCACTCTACAGTAAGATTCTGAAAATAATGGAGGAAGAGCTCCCTGATATAGGCCCGTACATACTGAAAAAACAGCTGAAAGACCTGGGTATAGAGAAGGAGGGAGTGAAAGCGGGGGACATCCCCAGGATATCCAGAGCCCTGTCGGAAGCATCGCTTATGTTCGGAAAGGAGAAGGCGAAGAAAGTCGCAAAAAAGGTTGAGAGGGTTGTTAAGGTCAAAAAACTCATTGAGACCGAGAAAAATCCGGGAAAAAAGATGGACATGCTCATGGAAATGGCAAAGTCAAGGTACTTCGGTGGAGAATGGAAGGAATCCATGAAGCTCTTCGAAGATGGCTGAAAATAGCAAAAAGTTCAAAACTTCCGAAATTCATGGCTGGAATAAAAAGATATATGGGCAACATAAGGATAAGGCTCGGAGATTTTGACGGTGCGGAGAGAGATTTTAGAGAGGCGAAAAAGATGGCCGAAAGAATATTCGACAAAAAAGGCATCGCAGAGTCCCTGAACGGGCTCGGAAGCCTGGAATGGAGAAGAGGGAATTACAGAAAGGCAATAGTACATCTCGAAGAGGTTAGAAGAATGGCAGAGAAATTGCATGATTACCGGCTGGTGGGAAAGGCATACATGGGACTGTCAAACGTCTATGATGAGATGGGGGAGCAGGAAAAGGGCATATATTATTCGAACCTTGCCCTCGAATCCCTGGAAAAAGGCGGGGATAAAAAAAGGTATAGTCACCGTATACAACAATCTGGGAGTGGCATATGCCAGACTCGGGGATGCGAAGGGAGGGGCGGAGGCATATGCCAAATCTAAGGAATACTATGAGAAATGTATGGATATGGCAAAATCTCTGGACTATACCGTGATGGAGGGATGGGCATCGTTCAATCTCGCAGAGACACTTGCAAAAATAGGGGACTTTGAGGGGGCAATAAAGTGTGCGGAGCACTCGAAAGAGATATTTGAAAGGTTTGGAGATAAGCTGGGATTATCTGGAGCACTCATGTCCTTCGCCATACTTTATAGAGAGAAAGGAGATTACGAAAAGGCCAGAGAATACTTCGAAAGAACAATAAAGCTTAGAAAAGAACTGAAAACACCATACAGGATTGCCGATGCGCTCTACGAATACGGTCTGATGCTTAGGAAAATTCGGGATCCGGATGCCAGAAAAACGCTCGAAGAAGCCGCGAAAATATTCGAGAAGATTGGAAATAAGGAAAGGGCTATGGAAGCCAGGGAAGCGGTTTGGAAGTGATTACTTTCTCTTTCTACGGATGATCGTTACTATGCCTATCGTGAACAGTATGGGAATGAGCATCTCTCCGAACTCTGGTACGGGTGCGGGGTCTATGTCGGCATATCTCGTGCTCTCTGACTGAATGCTGGAAGGTACGATTGAATCAGTCACATCCCTGTTACCTTCCCAGTCGCTCATCACGAATCTGATGGAGATTGTCGAGGGATTTCCCAGAGTATTCAGAGATATTCCGCCTTCCATCCTTGTGGAATCCTTGCCCGTTTCGATGCTGGCAGACGGAATCTCCACCCATGCATAGCCATTCCAGTGGTAAAGAGCGCTGGATGTTACCTTCCCGTCCTTTCCGAGGATTTCGGCGCAGTATCTCCCGTTATCGGTGTCTATGAATATCCTGAGGACATCTTCGCCGGTCTCGGTAGGGAGTATTGAAGTGACATTTGGGCTCGGCATTCCTTCTGCATATTTTTCGGGAACAAGAACGCCGGCCATCATGCCGCCGTCCACTTTCAGATAGAAATAGAGGTTTTCCGGGTCTTCGGCCGCACTGTACTCTCTTATCTCTATATGTTCCGGCAACCCCTCGTCCGGATCGTTGCTGGCGGACTCCCAGTCGCCGAACGCTCCGTCAATCTTTATCTCTGAAGGCGTTCCGAGATATGCTCTGACAGGCTCCGCTTTCAGGCTCACGATTGCGGAGGGCATCACGGAGACCCGAGATATTTCAGCGTAGACAAGGGTTCCGTTGTCCCATGACGCAGGAAGCGTTGCCCATAGCTGGTACTGCAATCGGCCTCCATTCTGAATGTTTCTGCCCACCGTAATCTGATTTCCGGACAGAGTTCCTATCCGATTTCCCGCAGCATCTCTGAGAAAGACCTCCTGAAAGCCGGATGCTGTCACTGTGATGCTCTGCAATGTAAGGTCTCCTCCGGTTGCGAATATATCCATATCCATCAGATGCACGGAGGCTCCCTGTTCGATGTAGACATCCTGAGCCGCGGATTTTGTCCCGACATAAACGGATGGCATGTCTTCCGCAATATTCACACTGGAAAGTTCGTAATTGCCGGAGGCATCGGATGTGTAGAAGGCAACCCTGTAATCATCATCTATGTTCTCGGGGAAGAAGCTCATCTCAAGCCTGTTTCCCTCATAGGCGACGAACAGAACATGCGGAGAATCCCAGCTCCAAACGCCACCGTCCGGGGGGCCGGCATACTCGTATGCGCTCTTCGCATCTATTCTCCCGCCCTCTCCGTATATCTTGCACAGATAATCGGCACCTATACCGTTTATACGGTAACCGGTGGACGGCTTGTTGTCCGCATCTACAAAGGCATATATCCTGCTTCCCCCGGTATCGAAGAGTCGGGTTCCTTCCCGCCCCTCCATATATATGAATAGTCCGCCATCCGAAAGCTTTGTCGCGTATCTAACCATGTCCAGAGGGTTTGTCGGGATTTGAAACTCTTCTTTGATCGTGACATCCTTCCAGTCGGAAAAATCACCGTCTATTTCCATCCCTTCTTCGTGAGGCATAATGAACATATAGAATGCTCCGAAGATCAGAAGAAGGACCACAGCAGCCGCAACGACGACAGGCGTCCTGGAACCTTCCCTCCTTTTTCTGACAGGTTTTCTGGCAGGCTTCGTGCCGTTGGTAACACCGGTGCCGTTGACCATTCCTCCTTTCAGACCGTTCGTCAGGCCTTTCTCCTTTTTAGACACTCCGTTCGTAAGCCCGTTGGTGAGCCCCCTTTCCCTTTTATTCGATGCGGTCAGACCGTTCGTCAGACCTCCTTTCAGCTCGACCAGACTTTCGGCCTTCGGTGCGGATTTCTTGGCAGCCGGTTTTTTCTCCTCCTTCTTTATGGGTTCAACCGCCCCCATCTTTTCAGTAATGAGTTCGTATCTGAACTCAGAACCGCATTCGTTGCATATGAATTTCGTCTGGGCCTCTTTTCCGCAAACAGGGCATTTGTATGTTGGTTCAAGCCCTTCAAGGCTTTTCAGAGTTATATCTGTACCGCAGAATGGGCAGAGTATATGCGGTAGAAGCTCGCCACCACAGACCGGACATGCCACTGACTCGACAGGTTCCACTTCAACACCTCTTTATTAACCAAATATATTTCTTTTATTTAAGCCTTTCTCTTTACTGAACACCATATTTTTAAATTCCTGCCCGAGTCAGTCTTTGTGCTTTATATCGAGTTCCATGAAATCTTCTGCAATTATTACATCATCGAATATACTTCTTGCGCTCTCCAGAAGTTTTTTCGCCGTTTCATCGTATCTCGGGCTTATGTGCACCAGGATGAGCTTGGAGGTATTCGCTCTCTTTGCCGTGTCCGCAGCCTCCTTTGCCGTGGAATGGCCGTATCTTTTTGCCTTGTCCTTCATGTCATCGTCCAGTGTGGCTTCGTGTATCAGCACATCCGCTCCCTTTGCACTCTCAACCAGAGACTCGCATGGTCCCGTATCGCCCGAATATGCTATCTTTATCCCCTTTCTCGGCGGTCCGAGCACCATATCCGGAGTTATTTTCCTTCCGTCTATCTCTATGCTCTCACCTCTCTGAAGCCTTCCGAAA